>CAZPFX010000013.1:0-26082 GCA_964586055.1 uncultured Pseudomonadales bacterium
ACGCTTCTTGTAAGCTTAGAGACTTAAACTTGAGTCGTGTCACTTAGACCTTGGCTAATATTTTGGTTACTGCTTTTATGTAGTATTTTTCTTTATCTAATTACTGCTCAGGAAGCTAGGGCCCAAGTCTTCATTTCTGAAATTTATCCAAATCCAAACAGTGGTGAATCTGAGTGGATAGAAATTTATAACAGTTCTACACAGTCTGCTGACCTAAGCGGATTTAGCCTCTACGACACCCTCTCGCAGCCAAGTCTGCTAGTTAGATTCTCTGACCTGATAATTGCTCCCCTGACTTCCTACGTCGCCACCATTTCTGGAAGCAAGCTCAACAACACTGGTGACACAGTCATTTTTTACGATAGTCAACAAGCCACAGCATCTGCGATGAGCTATGAATCAAGTGAAAAAGGTTTGTCGTGGAATTTAACTTCTCTTTTTGATTCAAGTATCTATCTTGCCACTCCCAGCGCAGGAATATTTGTTGCTAAAGAAGTAGTTGTAGAAATTGAAGAGCCGGAGTCGGCTTCTGAGTCAGCAGAAACACCAGCGGCAACTCAAACAGAACCCATTGATACTTCCAAAATAACTCTGAGCGAAATCATGGCCTGTCCAAATACTGGGAACTTAGAATGGATAGAGCTTTTTAGTGAAAAAGATATAACTTTAGAAAACTGGATTTTAACTGATAAATCTGGTAACACCAGAAATCTATCTGGGGAAATCGATGCAAATAGTTATGGTGTTTTCGAATGGAGCAGCAGTATTCTGAATAATAGTGGTGATGAATTTTCTATTGTGACTAACATCGGGCAGTTGGTCGCCGAAGCAAAGTATGAAGAGTGCAAAGTCGGAAAGTCTCTAGTTTTTCTAAATAATGAGTGGCAGCCATCTGAACCAAGTCCTGGCTCTGAAAATATCGCACTCAGTTCTGAAGAAAAAAATACAACAACAGCTGCTGTCCAGAAAAAAACACTGGCTCCTACGACTGAGACAAAAACACCAACTGCTAATGAAAACCCAAAGATTTTGGGCAGTACTCATAAAGTCATACGTCCATACTACAAAAGCAGCTCTATTGAGCTACTTCCAGAGAATAAAATCAATAATAATGATAGGGCAAAAATGACTCCAAAACCTCCCAGTCAATCAAGTGAGCCCTTCCCCCATGTTATACTGGGAGGCTTCCTAGTATCTCTCAGTAGTTGGCTTGCTCGCAAATGAAACTCCTCAACAAAAACTTAATTTTCGTCACTGCCTATGCTCCGGTGATCATCTGGGCGGTTGCGATATTTGTAGTCTCGGGCCAACAAGTTATACCTGGTTTTTCACTCCAAACAACCGATTTTCTCTTCAAGAAAGCCGGACACATGACTGCCTATGCGATCATGTATCTGTTACTTTTTCGGGCTCAAAGAATTACTAGACCTCAAGATACTTCTTATCGCGTCTGGCTCTTACCTCTGATCTTCACTGTGCTTTACGCTGTCAGTGATGAACTCCACCAATCATTCGTTTCTGGCAGACATGGTACCTTACGCGACGTTGGATTTGATTCTCTCGGGGCGGCAATTGCCTTCCTGAAACTCTACAAGTACCTATAATAGTTGATTCACCACTTGACTTGGTATATCCATCCAGTACACTAGTTTTTGCTGGCCCGTTATCAGGTTATTGTGCTGATACGAAAGGAAAAAAAGCATGACAAAGTCACAACTTATTGCAGTTGTTGCAAAAAAAGCTCATCTTACTAAGAAGGCATCTGCTGACGCAGTTAACGCTCTTTTTGATGAGATCACTCGAGCACTAGTTAAAGGAGATAAAGTTGTTATCTCTGGAATTGGTACGCTCTACGTGAGTGTTGTCAAAGACAAACAAGTTGTCCCATTTGGCAACGAGAAAAAGCGACAGACCATCAAAAGTCATCGCGTTGTCAACTTAAAAGTAGGCAAACCTCTTAAAAAACAGGTTTGGTAATTACTTCTATTATTGATACAAAGAAAACACCCTTCGCAAGAAGGGTGTTTTTAGTTTATGCTCGATCAATTGATGATAAAAAAAGCCCTAATATCTTATCTTAAAATACTTCGCTTCAAGTTTATTAATATCCTCCAATGGAGAACTGAATTAGTAATTTGGATATTGCTTGATATTTTGCCGTTTTCAATCATGATATTTGTATGGAAGGCTATCTTTGGAGAAAATGTCGAGATTCAGCAGACAAGCTTTTCTGACGTAGTCTTGTTCTATTTTTTAGTAATCATTATCCAAGGACTGACTAGTGTCCACTTTGAAGAGTACAGACCAACTGAAATTCGAATGGGCAGGATCGACTTTTTCCTTGTCAAGCCATACTCCTATCTAAAAGAATTAGTGGTGAACGACGTTGCTGCCAAATTCCTGTTCATCATTCTCTTTACGCCCGTAATGATACTATTTTATCGATATCTATCACTATTCACTCCATTTTCTTTACCAAATCTTAACCTCTCCCACTGGTTAGCTTTCATCACGCTGCTCTTTATTGCCTATTTACTACAGCTTCTTTTATCAATGCTAATCACCCTCAGCGCTTTCTGGCTAGAGGGAGCCAGCGGCCTATCTCATTTCAAGTGGCTATCCATCTCTCTCCTGAGTGGAGCCCTAATCCCCCTACCTCTCATGCCTGAGTGGCTAAGAACTTTAACCCTTGCTCTCCCGTTCAAAGTATTTTATGCCCTGCCAATATTTGTGATTCAAGATGCTACTCTGCCCACAATGGCAGATTGGCTAATGGTGTCTCTGTCTGTCATTACTTTGTACATGACTGTATTATTTGTCTGGAAAAAAGGTGTTAAACATTATGCATCAGCAGGAGGCTAAACAATGAGTTTGGGCAAATACTGGCATTTATTTTGGAAGTTCCGAGGTATCCAATTCATGAAAATGACGGAGTATCGTGGTGATTTCTTATTCTGGTCCTTCATTTCCATTCTTTGGACGATTTTTAATTTTTTTGCTTTCTCGCTGATACTACGAGTCAGTGGCAACATCGCTGGTTGGAATCAGTACGAAATGTATCTACTACTTGGAACCTTCACCATTATCGATGCCTTCACTTGGTCGTTCTTTTTTGAGAACATGAGCAACTATACAAGACAAATTTTTAAAGGCGAGTTGGATTATTTATTGACAAAACCAGTCGATGCAATTTTCCTGCTGACGACTACGGAAAATTCTTATAATGGTGTTTTCAGATTAATTATCGGTATCAGCGTGATCATATATTCACTAATAAAACTCAACATCAGCTCCTCACTTACTGGGGTGTCACTCTATATTATTTTGTTGTCCTCAGGATTATTGTTGATGTACAGTTGCTGGTTCATCATCGCTACTCTGGCATTTTGGGTGGAAAAACTTGACAACATCAATCAAATTATTCCTGGATTCAGACGTATCCTTCAGATACCCAGAAGTGTCTTTACAGGAGCTTTCTCGACAGTTTTAACAGTTCTAATACCTCTAGCCTTAATTGCCTCAGTTCCTAGCGAGGTCTTGCTTGGAAGATCGAACTTAATTGTGATTATCTGGCTACTAATCAGTACGGTCTTGACTGGATTTGCTGGAAGAATCTTTTTCAATTTCTCTATCAAGAAATACAGCAGTGTAGGCAGTTAAGACAGGTATAATGGAGGACTATGTCATCAATTCCAGCAGTTAAAGTAGATCACCTAAAGAAACACTTTAAGGTCTATAAAAAGAAACCAGGCTTCAAAGGTTCAATTGAGTCCCTTTGGCATCGTGAGTACGAAACTGTTAAAGCTGTCGATGATATTTCATTCAATATAGAGCAGGGAGAAATTGTTGGCTTCATCGGCCAAAATGGCGCAGGAAAAACGACTACTCTGAAAGTTCTCTCGGGACTTCTCTTCCCAACCACAGGAAGTGTCTCTGTTCTCGGGTTCGATCCTTGGAAAAGGCAGGCGGCTTTTCAGAAGCAATTTTCTTTAGTCATGGGCCAAAAGAATCAACTCTGGTGGGACTTACCTGCCATGGAGACTTTTTTGTTAAATCAAACAATATATGAAGTCCCTGAGAAACAATTTAGGAATACCCTCGATACTCTTGTCGAGATCCTCGACGTAAAAGATATTATCAATATTCAAGTGCGCAAGCTCTCGCTCGGGCAAAGAATGAAGTGTGAGCTCATCGCCTCTCTACTTCATAATCCAAAAGTGCTTTTTCTTGATGAGCCAACCATTGGTTTAGACGTAGTCATGCAAAAGTCCCTTAGAGATTTCATCAGACAATACAATAAAGATTTTGGGGCCACTATTATTCTGACAAGCCACTACATGGACGATGTCAAAGAACTTTGTGAGAGAGCGATAATGATCGATCGTGGTAAGAAAGTTTTCGACGGCCAACTCTCAAAGCTCATTGATAAATACGCAAGAAATAAGATCCTCTCTCTTGTTTTCAGCAAAGAGATTATGAAAAAAGATCTCAAAGAATTTGGCACAATTAAAGATTGGTCTGGATCAACAGCCACCCTATTAGTTCCTAGAAAAGAAGCCACTAAACGAGCTGCGAAAATGCTAACTAATCTCCCAATCCAAGATCTTAACATTGAAGAAGTTCCTCTTGAAGCAATCATCAGAGAGGTATTTGGAGAAGAAAATCGCTCTCATTCGTGAAAAAATATTTCAGAATCCTCAGCTTATCATGGCAGAATGGCCTGGCTTATAGGGCAGACGTTATTTTATGGCGCTTTAGACAATTCCTTAATTCTCTGATGTCGCTTACTGTGTGGAGTGTCATCTTCACCCAAGAGAATTCTCTGTTCGGTTACAGCAAAGATCAAATGATTACCTACATTTTCATTGCTGCATTCTTACAAGGCTTCATTCTCGCGACGTCACTCCATGGGCTGGCCAGCAGAGTCTATTCGGGAGAGTTAAGCGCCCTCCTCCTAAAGCCAATATCTCTCTTTGCCTACTTCTCAATGGAAGAGCTGGCTGACAAAGCGAAAAATGTTTTTTTTGTTTTGATTGAAAGCGCAATACTTTTCGTCATCTTTAAGCCAATTTTAGTTATTCCTAATTTCGGCCAATTATTACTTTTCATTCTTTGGGCAATGGGCGGAGCAGTTCTAAATTTTTTCTTTTCATTGCTATTTGGAACCCTTGGCTTCTGGAGTCCAGAGACATGGGGACCCAAATTCTTATTTTTTATTTTGGCCGACTTCAGTGCTGGAAAGTTATTCCCACTAGATATCATGCCTGAACTACTTCAGAAGTTTATATTCATGACTCCCTTTCCGTACTTAGCGTTCATGCAAACCCAACTTTTCCTAGGCAAACTAAGTTCCTCTGAAACTATCTACCATACCCTGGTGCTATTTTCCTGGATTGTCGCTTTATCACTAATCAACAAATTTCTTTGGAAAAAGGGACTAAGACACTACGAGGCAGCTGGACAATAATGACAACACGATTTAAGACTTACTGGAAAGTTTGGAAGAGAGCTGGTATCAATGCCCTTCAAATAACATTTGTTAACAGAGGAACCAATGCCTTGTTCGTCGCTGGCAAAAGCATCCGCTTTTTTATCACTCTATTATTTTTATTTCTAATTAAAGAAAATGTCCAAACATTTGCTGGCTATACAAGTGATCAGCTTGTAGTCTTCTTTTTGGTTTTTAATTTTATAGACTCTATCTCACAAGCACTTTTAAGAGGGGTCTACTCTTTTGGTAGCCAAGTGCGGACTGGCGAGTTTGACTTTTTACTGATTAAGCCCTTGAACCCACTTTTTCGCATACTTACTGATAAACCTGATATCGATGATGTGATCTTCTTAATACCCTCAAGTATCATTAGTGGTTATATTATTTCGACTCTCAACATAGATATTAGCTTTCAAAGCATCCTGCTGTTCATAGTTTTATTTTTCAATGCCTTCATGATTGCCGTCGCACTACATATTCTCATCGTTTCGATAACCATTCTCACAACCCAAGTGGATGGACTACTCTGGCTATATAGGGATTTAACAGCCTTGGGAAAATTTCCAATTAATATTTACTCGAACTTATTAAAGTTCTCATTGTTCTTCATCATTCCAATTGGTTTTATGATAACTGTTCCAGCTCAAGTTCTGATGAATACAACGCCCTCCGTACAAATAGGTTGGACACTAACTGTTGGAGTTATTTCACTAATAATTAGTCTGAATATTTGGAAAAAATGCTTGGAGCGCTACACGAGCGCAAGCAGCTAACGTCTTGGAGACTGTCGCTTACGTCGGGCTTTACCACCCATACCAATTTTTCTGGTTTCCTTCATTCTGTCATCACGCCTCAGCATGTCTTCAGCCTTTAGGATTGTTCTATTTTCAGGATTAAACTTAACGAGAGCTCTAGATAAACCAAGTACTACTGCATCAAGTTGAGCAGCGACTCCGGAACCAGAAACTTTTGCTGAAACAGCAAACTTTCCTTTTGTGCCAGTGAGATCGAATGCTTCATGAAATAACTTTACAGCGTTGTTAATATTAGCAAAGTAATTTTCAGCTAATTTGCCATTAACATAAAATCCAGTTTCACCTTCGTAAATACGAACGCGAGCTGTCGCGACTTTACGTCGACCGATTGCTTCAATGTACTTGCCTGTTGGTAAATCTAATTCAGGAAGAGAAGCCTTCGTAGCTTTAGCCTTCTTAATTGGTTGAATTTTCTTAACAACCTTGCGTGCTTGTCCTTTTTTCTTTGAAAGTCGTAATGCCATGGCTATGCTTCCTTAACTCCAAGTTGACTCTGATGCTTATGATCTGCACCTGGATACACTTTTAATCTAGTCATTCTATCTGATCGATGTTTGTTTTTTGGCAACATATTTAGAACAGCTAACTCTATCACCTGCTCTGGTTTCTTGGCAAGTAATTTGCCGAAATCTGTAGTCTTCAACCCTCCGGGATAATTGGAGTGACGGTAATACATTTTTGTTTTTACTTTAGTACCGGTTACTTCAATCTTAGAAGCGTTAGTAACGACTACGTAATCACCATTATCAACATGTGGGGTGAATTCTTTTTTAGCTTTGCCAATGAGGAGCTGGGCTATCTCTGTTGCAGCTCTACCAAGAACTTTTCCAGAAACATCAATGATGTGCCATTTTCTCTCGACGTCTGCTGGTTTTAGAATGAATGTTTTTTGCATTATTTTTTCTTAGCCGGAGCTTCCTTAGTTACTTTCTTAGGTGCGGCTTTTTTCTTTACGACTGGTTTATCAGCTTTTGCGGCCTTGCTAACTTTTTTTGCAACTTCTTTTTTTGCTGGCTTGGCTTTCTTTACTGCAGGCTCGTGAGTCTTATCAGACTTCAAAGTGCCTACTCTTTCTGGCATTTCAAGTAAAGATACTTTAACTAACTCTACATTGTCGCCACGTCTTTTGCCCAATGAGCGATTGGTGGTGAAGCCAGAATTTCGTTCAGGGAATTTTGGAGCAATTCGTTCAACTAGTGTATTCACGACATCTCTTTTACCAAAAGTTCTGTGTAGCAATCTTCTCACCGCAATAGTATCTTTTTTTGCTCTGGAGATGATTTTGTCTGCTTGTCGTTTAAGTTCTTTTGATTTTGCCTGAGTAGTGACAACTGCTCCATGCAAAACTAATTGGCGCAACAGACCCGTCATCAATGCCTTACGAGCGTTGGTGTCACGGTTATACTTGCGTTTTGCTACTCTATGCCTCATATGTTGTGTGCTTACTTATGCGATTACTCGCCTAAGCTAGCTCCTTTTTTGTTTAATGCATCTTCGACAACTACCACACTCTTCTCACCAAGATTTTTAACCTTAGCAATGGTGTTTTTAGGAACACCAGCGAGGTCTCCTACTGTGGCGAAGCCACCTTTTCTAAGAGCGTTAGCGATTCGAGTTGGAAGATCTAATTCTTCGACAGTAAGTCTTAAGACTTCAGCTTCTTCTGGACTCAATGATTCCTCAGGCTCCTTTTCTTCAGGTAGGACTGGGTTGAAGACTTGGGTAAACTGGCGAGATAAAATTCTTGCAGCTCTTCGAGTTGCCTCTATTGGAGCAATAGAACCGTCAGTCTGAACAACTAAAACGAGTTTATCGAAGTCAGTTCTGCGACCAACACGAGTTGACTCTACTTTGTATGAAACTTGAACGACTGGTGAAAATAATGCATCAAGCATTACATCACCGATGCTTGCAACTTGTTTGTCATCAGCTAATTGATAGCCGACTCCTGTTGCTGCAGTCATTTCGATTTCTAAAGTACTACCTTTTGCCAAAGTAGCAATGTGCTGCGTTGGATTAATGATAGCGAAACCAGTTGAACATTCGATATCAGCTGCGGTAACCACTTTTGGACCTTTAACTGAAATGTTAAGAATACCAGTGCCGTTGATCTCTGAGCGAACACGAACTTGTTTCATGTTCAATCCAATTTCTAAGGCATCTTCAGTAACGCCGTCTATGGCGCTGAACTGATGATCTACATTCTCAATTCTCATTCTAGTGATTGCTGCACCTTCTAGTGAAGATAACAACACTCTGCGAAGAGCGTTACCGATGGTGTGACCGTAACCCTGCTCTAAAGGCTCAAGGGTAATAACAGACTTAGTGCTGTCTTCAACCACTTCAGTGACTTCGAAGGTTGGGTTCATGCTTGGATAGTGCGTGATGTCTTGTGTCATATACTTTTTTTCCTTTGTTTCGCCTCCTCTCTTTCGAGAGAATCTGTTTCTGGGTTAATACTTATAATTATCTACTGTAATACTCCACTACTAACTGTTCTGTCATTGGTTCGAGAATATCTGATCGAGCAGGTACACGAAGAACCTTTGCTGCGCCCTGTTTGCGTTCTAACCACTCTGGCAAGACTTTCTCTTCTTCCATACTTGCCTTGATGGCTGGAATGGTTGTAGCCGATGATTTTAACATAATAATGTCAGAAACCTTGACCTGATAAGAAGGAACATTTTGTTTGTAACCATTTATCTGGACATGATTGTGTGACACCAACTGTCGAGCTGCTGCTCTGGTAGGTGCCCATCCTAATCTGAAGATCGTATTATCAAGTCTTCTCTCAAGAAGTGAAAGCAAAGTTGAACCAGTGGCCAAAGTACTTTTACTTGCCTCTTTATAGATTCTTCTCAATTGTTTCTCGGTAATGCCATAGAAATATTTCAGCTTCTGTTTTTCCTGGAGTTGGGTACCGAAATCAGAAAGCTTACGACGATGCTTCAAGCCATGCTGACCTGGTCTTACCATTAGTCTGCGAGCTGTCTTTAATGCATTTGTCTTCAGAGAAAGATCTTCTCCTACTTGTCGTGCACGTTTGTTTCTTGGTCCAGTATATCTTGACATAAATTTCTCTTAACTATTTATTGTGTTTTGCTTTCCTTGGGCGAGTACCATTGTGTGGATCTGGAGTGAGGTCAGCGATCAGACTTATTTTAATGCCTTGGGCTCTTAGAACTCTTAATGCCACGTCTCGACCTGGACCTGGACCCTTGATGTATAAGTCCATGTGTTGCATACCAAATGCTTTTGCTTTATTTACAGCATTTTCGACAGTGATGGTAGCAGCATAAGGAGTTGATTTTCTTGAACCAGAAAATCCGGACTCACCAGCTGAAGACCAGCAGAGAACATTACCCTGTTCATCAGTGATGCTTGCGAGCGTGCTATTAAATGTAGCCGTAATATAAAGTCGACCCTTAGTAACAACTTTATTTACTTTTACTGGCGCTGATTTTTTTGTGTCTTTTGTTGCCATAAATTATTTCGAGGTTTCAAGTTTTGCTGCCATCTCTTTTGTCATCGATCCAACAGTTCTTCTACGACCGCCTCCGCGAGCACTTCTAGAATTTGTTCGAGTGCGTTGTCCACGAGCTGGAAGGTGAGCAGCTAATCGTTTGCCGCGATAAGAACCCGTGCGCTTAAGTCTATCAATATTGTCATTGATTTCTCTTCTAAGGTTTCCCTCTACTTGATATCTATCAATGCTTCTCTGAATTCTGTTGATTTCGTCAGCAGATAAATCTCGAGTTCTTTTCTGTGGATCTACGTTAGCCTCGGCCAAAACAATCTCTGAGCGCTTTGGGCCTATGCCATAGATACTCTGCAGTGAGAATAAAATTTTCTTATTTTCTGGTAGATCTATTCCAACAATTCTGATCATAATGATTAACCCTGTCTTTGCTTGTGCTTAGGATTAGTACACGTCACACGTAGCACACCTTTTCGGCGTGCGAACTTGCAATTAATGCAGATTTTTTTTAGTGATGTACGTACTTTCATGTTTGTCTCAAGAGCCCTGAACTATACCAGGTGTAGTGAATTTTGAAAAGCCTTAGTTTGACTGCATCTCTTTTTTGGTTGATCTATAAGTGATTTTACACTTATTGAGGTCATATTTAGATACATATCCCTTGATTAAATCTCCAGGCATTACTCGAATTCTGAACAATCTCATCTTTCCAACCAAAGTTCCGAGTAAGGTGTGGCCAACCATTTGTGAAACTGGCGACTCTGTGACCTTGACTCTAAACATCGTGTTAGGCAGACACTGCTCTACGTAACCAACAACCTCAAAACGATCGACAGCGGCTGAACGATTAGATGTCGTATCAACTTGGCGTTTCGCTTTTGCAGCTTGCTTGTGGTCTTGTACTTTTCCCATAAATATTTTTTGCATCGCCTCCAGGCTTAATGCAGATGATCATTGTAACAAATTATGGGACTTTTGTCAGCACCTCTGGGCCATTGTCTGTTACCAAGACTGTTTCTTCAAACATTCCAGAAAGTGAGTTATCTGCTGTTTCGTATGTCCACTCGTCTTCTGAGACTACGAGTAGGGGATCTCCGGCTGTGTACATGACCTCTACGGCGATTGTTTGTCCCTCACGCAGAAATACTCGTTTGTCGTTCTTCTGGGGTGAAACAGGGATGCTTGGATCCATATGCAGCTCCTTACCAACGCCATGACCCGTGAGCTGCGTCACTGCTCCGAAACCGTGCTTATCCAGAACCTTCTCCATTGCCTTACTGACTTCATAGACACTAGCGCCTGTCTTGACCCGGTCTATCGCGGCTTTAAGACTTTTTTTACCGACAGCCAAAAACTCCTGAATGTTTGGATGAACTTTGCCGACGGCAAAACTAGTGGTGGTGTCCAAGTGGAAACCATCATTAATCAGGCCAATATCAATTGTAATCACGTCACCATCGACAATAATCTTTTCTTTTGAGGGAATGCCATGACACAACTCGTTGTTCTTCATGATGCAGGTAGCCCAGTCATAGCCAGAAACAGTTGAAAAGCTTGGTAAAGATTTGCTTTCAGCAATAAGTGCTTGCGCCCAAGATTCTATCTGAGCAAAAGAAACGCCAACTTTTGATCTAGAAACTAGTTCTTCGCGAATAACAGCCAGCTTCATGCCTCCGGCACGCATGGCTACTATTCTTTTTTGGTCGTGTTGATCCATATAAAACTTGGACTACTCAAGGAAAGATATTATTTGGGCAAAGACTTCTTCAACAGACGCCTCTCCATCCACCTCGTGTAGAATGCCTTTTTCTCTGTAGTAATCAAGAACGGGGGTGGTAGCAGAGTGGAAAAGTTCAATTCTCTTTCGTAAAGCAGCAAGTGTCTCATCCTCCCTCACGTCAGTTCTTCCAGAAATTCTCCACAGAGCTTCTTTGTCTGAAACATTGAGATAAATAACGTGTTCAATACTGCCATTAAAAGCTTTGGCTTGTGCTACTGTCCTGGGAAAACCATCGAGAATATATCCATGAGCATATTCTGGTTTTTCGATGTAGGTCAAGACAATTTCTAAAGTAGTGGCATCTGGAATCAAGGCTCCAGAGTTCATCGTCTCCTTTAGCCATCGTCCAAGCTTAGTTTTTTCTTTCGCCATCTCTCTGAAAATATGTCCAGATGAAAGATAGGGAATATTGTATTTCTTGGAGAGCATTATCCCCTGTGTTGACTTACCAGCGCCTTGAATACCAATTAGAACTATGTGCATGTCTCGGTCTTTCGTTGCTACTCTCGTAGCGAGTTAAATATACCTATCGTAATTCTGTTCTACGAGCATACTCTCTGCTTGCTTAGTTGTCTCTAGAATAACTGAGACAACAATTAGAACTCCAGTTCCACCGATGGCGAGTGACTGGATATTAGTGAGCATCTGAGCGATTGATGGCAATACAGCGATAAGTCCAAGAAATAATGCTCCGGCAATTGTGATTCTCGTCACCACATATTCTAGATATTTTTTGGTAGGAGATCCTGGTCGAATCCCAGGGATAAAAGCTCCGCCCTTCTTTAGCTCTCCCGAGATATCTTCTGCATTAAAGAAAATTAGGGCTGAAAAATATGTGAAGATTAAGACAACAACAAAATAAATAATAATGTATACCGCAGACGTTTGGTCAAACCAAATGGTTAGCTGTTGACCGATGGAAATTAAGTTAGCCTTTTCTGTAGCAATTAATATTCTTGCTATAAAAGAAGGCACTAGCATCAAGGAAACGGCGAAGATAATTGGTAGAACTCCAGCGACATTGACTCTGACTGGCAAATGAGTAGTCTGACCTCCGTATACTCTACTACCCTTGGTGCGCTTAGCGTACTGAATTGGAATTTTGCGGATAGCTTCAGTCATAAAAACGATAAATCCAATCACTACTAAGAAGAGAGTGGTAAAGACGAGGGTTGTCATTACTTGATCTGCGGAAGTAAGCGACCAAACCTGAGCCGCCGCTGTTGGCAGCTGACTGACGATACCTGCGAAAAGTATCATGGAAATTCCATTACCAATACCATAAAGAGAGATTAGCTCTCCAATCCACATGACAATGAGGGCACCTGCAACAAGTGAAAGAATAACTACTCCAAGAACTAGTGGGTCAGAAGAAGTCAGAAGATTTTGAGATCGAAGTAGGGCTAAGACGGAGATACTCTGAACAATTCCCAATGGCACTGACAAAAGTCGAGTGTATTGATTTACTTTTTCTCGTCCAGACTCGCCGTCTTTCTGCATTTCCTTAAGTTTGGGAATAACCATGCCTCCAAGCTGCATCACGATTGAAGCGGTAATATATGGATTAATACCGACTGCAACTACAGAGAAGTTTGCTAGAGTGCCTCCAGAAAAAACGTTCAATAAACTGAGGAACTGACTGGAACTAAATAGTTTCTGAAGTTGATCTATGTCAACTGCAGGGAGAGGAATATGGGCAAGAATTCTAAAAACTAGAAAGATAAGCGCGGTAAATAAAATTTTATTTCGAAGTTCTGGAGTATTAGCTAGGCGTTTGAGAAAAGTGGTGAATCTTTGCACGAGTAGTAAGGTTACTCTGTGGTAGTAACCACGCTTCCCCCAGCCGCCTCAACTTGCTGTCGGGCAGACGCTGTAGTTTTAATACTAATTAAGTTAATCTTACGCTCTATTTTACCAGTATTCACTACCTTTGCTGCTCTGGCGGAGCGACCAACTACACCTTCGAGCTTTAGGGTCTCGAATGAGATGTCGGTAGCTTTCATGCGATTGAGCTCTGTTAGGGTGACCATCGCCACTCTATCAAATGACTTTAGGCGACTTTTTCCACGAAGCATTGGCATACGCTTAATTAATGCGAGCTGTCCACCCTCGAACCAAAGAGGAACTTTTCCACCACTTCGAGATTTCTGACCTTTGGTACCGCGTCCAGAAGTGTGACCACCTTTTCCGGAACCATAGCCACGACCAACGCGTTTTTTGCGGCGGGCAATAATAGGGAATAATTTTGAGACAATTGACATTATATTTATTTCTTTTTAGCTGCTGGTTTCTTAGCTGTTATTTTTGCAGTTTTTGGAGTTGTCTTAACTTTTGGTGCTGCCTTTGATTTTGGTTTTGGTTGTTCTTTAACTGCAGCTGGTGCTTTTGTGGTTGGTGTTTTTGCTGCCACCGATTTTAATCTCTTTTGTTCTTCTAAAAGCTTAGCATCTTCCTCTGCCTCAACCTGGGCGATTGATTTAAGAGAAATACCTTTTAGAGTAACGATTCTTGAAATTTCTTGTAGGGCTGCGAATGTTGCATAAACGTTTGATGCTTGATTTTGAGTGCCAAGAATTTTGCTAGAAATATCTCTAATTCCAGCTGCTTCAACAACAGCGCGAACTGGACCACCAGCAATAACTCCAGAACCCTTAGGAGCTGGCTTAAGCATAACTCTTCCAGCACCAAGCTTAATGGAGAATTTAAATGGAATAGTTGTACCGTCAATTGGAACGACAATCATGCGTTTTTTGGCTTTTTTCGCACCTTTTTTCATGGCTGACTGGACATCTGGAGCTTTGCCAAGACCAACGCCGACTTTTCCCTTTTTGTCACCGACGACCATAAGAACTGAAAAGCCAACTTTGTTTCCGCCCTTTGTCTTTTTAGACACGCGTGAAATCTGAATGACTTTCTCTTCAAATTCTGATGGTTGTGTTTGTTCGTATGCCATAATTAAACTTTAATTCCTGCTTCTCGTACTGCTTCAGCAAATGAGCGTATTCTACCCAAGTATGCATTTCTACCTCTATCAAATGAGGCCATTTTGATCTTCTTCTCAATTAATGCTTTTCCTATTGCTGCTGCGAGTAGTTTGCCTGCCTCAGTTTTTGTAACTTTTTTCTTTGCAAATTGTTTATCGCTCATTCCGACGATAGTCACTCCAGCATCATCATCAATAGCCTGTACTGATAGATGCTTATTTGATCTATCAACACTGAGTCTTGGACGAACAGCTGTTCCATGCATATTAGCACGAACGCGCTTCTCTCGAAGTTGTGCGACGGTTTGGTGGTGAAATGATTTAGCCATTAGATGTGAAAACTATGCCGAGGCAGTTTTTCCTTGCTTTCTTCTTACTACTTCGTCTTCGTATCGAATGCCCTTGCCCTTATATGGCTCTGGTGGGCGGACGCTTCTGATCTCGGCTGCGATTTGACCAACACGCTGTTTATCTACTCCAGTTATAACAACTGTGTCATTTCCCTGAACGCTTAATGACAAGCCATCTTTTGCTGGGACTTCAACTGTGTGTGAAAAACCAACTGCGAGTGAAATTCCTTGACCTTTTGCCTGAACACGATAACCTGTGCCTACCAACTTAAGAGTCTTGGTAAAACCTTCAGTGACACCAGCAACTGCATTTTGAAGTAAACTTCTGATAAGACCATGGTTAGAACGAGCCTGCTTTAAGTCATTTGTTCTCTCTACAACAATCTCTTCTGGCGAAATGGCTAGCTTTACGTATTGGACAGTTGGAACGGAGATCATTCCCTTTGGACCTTTAACTTCAACCGAGTCTTTCAATTCTGTAATTGAAACTCCAGCTGGAATAATAATTGGCTTTTTTCCGATTCTTGACATATTTACCAGACTTGGCAAAGGAGCTCGCCGCCGACGTTTCGTTTGCGGGCCTCTCTTTGCGTTAGCAATCCTTGATTTGTAGATAATATGGTGATGCCATAGCCACCGAGTGCTTGTGGAATTTTATTAGCAGGTGCATAAACACGGCGTCCAGGCTTAGAAAGACGTTTGACGTCATTTACCGCTGGAATTCTACCAATGTACTTTAGAACAAGGTGAAGAACTGGAAATTGCCCAGTTTTGTCGATGCTAACTTTCTCAAGATAGCCTTCAGCAACGAGAATATCGGCTAATGAATGTTTCAGTCTAGAATAAGGTACCTCAAGCTCAGTGTGTCGAGCCCAGAGAGCATTCTTAATTCTGATTAGTAGATCTGCTATTGGATCGGTCATATTTCTACTTACTTGCCTTTACAACGCCTGGCAACTTTCCTTGATTAAATAATTCACGAAATGTCAATCTGCTGACTCCAAAGTATCTCATGTAACTTCTCGGCCGGCCGGTTATTTTACATCGATTCACTCCTCGAGTCGATACTCGATTTGGTTTTGTCACGCCAGACATTATTAATGCCTTCCTCTTGGCGAGAATTTTTGTTGATTTAGCTATTTTTGATTTTTTTGCCATTTTTTACTCCTGTGTGGTTTCTTTCATAAATGGCATACCTAGCGCTTCGAGCAATTTGAAAGCTGAATCATTTGTTTTTGCCGAAGTAACAAATACGATCTGGAAACTACGGATTCTCTCGATAGTATCATAGTTAACCTCTGGGAAAATTATTTGCTCATGAACACCCAAACTATAATTTCCATTGCCGTCGAAGGCAGTTCTTGGCACACCTTGGAAATCTTTAACTCTTGGCAAAGCAATACTGAGAAGTTTCTCTAAAAACTGCCACATGCGCTTTCCTCTGAGAGTTACTGTAACGCCCATTGGATCACCCTCGCGAAGTTTAAAGTTAGCGATGGATTTGCGTGCGAGAGTTATGATTGGCTTTTGACCAGTAATGCTTGCGAATTGCTCACTGACATTCTCCAGTGCGGCCTTACGAGCTCTTGGCTCTTGAGGATCACTGACGCCCATATTTACCACGATTTTCTTTAATCTTGGCAAAGCAAAACTACTCGTAATACCCAGTTCTTTTTGCAACTGAGGCAACACGGAATCTTGGAAGTGTTTTTTTAACTTGGTCATATCTTACTTTTTCTTTTTCTCAATTTTTGGCTCTGGCATAACTCCGCCGGATTTCTTAAAGATTCTAATCTTTTGTCCGTCTTTTTTTGTAGTTTCAAAACCAATTCTGTCTAACTGATCCTTTTCATTTAGGACCGCGATGTTGCTCACTGGAAGAGGCCTCTCTCTTCTGACTATTTCTCCAGCTTGACCTTGCTGAGGTTTTTTATGTTTGGCATACATATTAACTCCAGCTATGACAACTTTATTTTTTGAAGGAATAACTGAGGCGATAGAGCCAACTTTGCCCTTATCTTTACCTGCGGTTACTCGAACTTTATCACCAACTTTAAACTTCATTAGAGTACCTCCGGAGCGAGACTAGCAATTTTGCTGAAACCTCTATTTTTAACTTCTCTAGCAATTGGGCCAAAAACACGTGTTCCAACAGGAATTGAATTTTTTCTTGACTCAATAATAACGGCAGCATTGTCATCGAACCTGACATAAGTACCGTTTTCTCTTCTGAATTCTTTGCGAGTTCTAACGATGACTGCTTTAACTTTTTCACCACGTTTTATTTGTGACTGTGGGTCAGCAAAAATAACTGATGCTGCAACGATATCACCAACATAGCCAAAGCGTCTCTTTGAGCCACCATGAACTTGGATTACTCGAATTTTTCTGGCTCCACTGTTATCGCAGATGTTGAGAACGGAACGTAGCTGTATCATATCTTCTTCTCTTCTACTTTACTCACCACTTTGAAGCGCTTTGTCTTACTTACAGGGCTGCAAGCTCGAATAATCACTTCATCGCCAATTTCTAACTTCAAATCATCATCAATTTGGCAAGCGTATGTTTTAGATCTAGTAACAGATTTACCATACATGGGATGCTGCCATTGACGCACCACACTTACTCGCGCTGTCTTGAGCGAGTTTAAACCTGTAATTGTACCTTTAACGTCTTTCATTATTTAACCAATCTCATCTTTTCACCAAGTACTGTCGCTGTGCGGGCAATCATTTTCCTGAGCATTGCTAACTTCGCAGGATTATTTAACTTACCAGCTCTGTGCTCCAAATACGTTTTATTGTTCTCCTGTCGAAGCTCTTCCAACTTAGTAGTCAGTTCTCCAACTTCGAGTGCTTGTAGTTTTTGTTTATCGTCTTTTTTCATCTTTATTTCTCAATAAATGCTGTTTGTACCGAGAGCTTGTGTCCAGCTTTTCGGAAAGCCTCGCGTGCTACTTCTTCTGTGACACCACTAAGTTCAAAAAGCATCATTCCTGGTCGGACAACGGCCACATGCTCTTCAACAGCACCTTTTCCCGAACCCATTTTCACCCCGACTGGTTTTTTTGTAATTGGTTTAGAAGGGAAAATTCTAACCCAATATTTACCAGCGCGTTTGGTCATAAACGTAATCTTTTTTCGAGCTGCCTCAATCTGTCTTCCAGATACCCAACCTCTTGTTGTGGCCTGAAGTCCAAAATCACCAAAAGCAATTGTGATGCCACGAACGGCAGTACCGCGTCGTTTGCCTCTAAATTGTTTTCGGAATTTTTCTTTACGTGGAGCTAACATTTATCTAACCTCTCCCTTGTTAATCCACACTTTAATTCCAACATATCCTGATCGGGTGCGAGCACCCTTTTCGTAGTAATCAATATTTGCTCTAAGTGTTTGAGTTGGGACACTTCCTTTAGAGACTTTTTGGGTGCGAGCAATCTCAGCTCCACCAATTCTACCTGACAAAACAATTTTGACACCCTCAGCACCTGCTTGCATAACTCTCTCAAGAGCCTGCATCACGGCGCGTCGATGAGGATAACGCTTAACTAGCTGATTAGTTATTCTTTCAACAACTAACTTGGCACTAAGATCTGGCTTAACGATTTCTTCTATTCTAAGGTCAACTTTTACCTTATCTTTTCTGCTCTTTGAAACATTAAGAATTCTTTCGATATCTTTTTTGGTTTCTTCAAGATTTGCTCCACCTTTACCGATGACGACGCCTGGGCGAGAAACAGCAAGGGTTACTTTTATTTTAGTTAAAGATCTCTCAATAATAATGTCAACAATTCCGGCACTCTCAAGCTTTTTCTCAAGATGTTGACGAAGCATATGATCTTCGAGAACAGTCTTCGCGTAATCAGCTTTCTCAGAAAACCACCTAGAAGAAGAGGTAAATGTATTACCTAGTCGGAAGCCAATTGGATTTACTTTTTGTCCCATAACTCTTTCTCGAGAGGCATATTGTACTACGCCTGTTCAGTTATTGCTCGTCCTTCTCTGTTTTTGTCTTCTTCTTTGTTACTTTTTTTACAGTTTTGGTTGCTTTTGCGGCCTTAGGCTTTTCAACAACCTCTTTTTTGGCTGGTTTTGATTCTTCAGAAACCTCTGCCTCTTTTTCTTTTGATTCCAACTCAACAACAACGTGGCAAGTTTTCTTCAAAATGGTGTGAGCTCGACCTCTGCTAACAGCACGAAATCTCTTCATGTGTGGGCCATTTTCAACAATTATTGATTTTATAGAAAGCTTATCGGCCGTAATACCATGATTGTGCTCTGCATTCGCCAAAGCCTGTCGAATAACTTTAAGAACAAGAATGGAAGCTCTGCGTTCAATTACAGCTAGCTGTCTCAAAGCTGCTTCTATAGACATACCTTTGACAGTATTGGCTACAAGCCTTACTTTTCTTGGTGTTTGTCTGGTGTTCTGTTGTGATGCTCTGATTATCATATTAAGTTTTTGTTAACAATCGTTTTACGACTCTACCATGTCCTCTAAAGGTTCTTGTTGGAGAGAATTCTCCTAATTTATGTCCAACCATAGCTTCATTCACAAATACCTCAGGAAAAGTTTTTCCTTGATGAACTGCGAAAGTGTGACCAACGAAATCAGGGACAATAACTGAGTTACGTGCCCAAGTTTTAATTGGGGTTTTATCTCCAGTTTGTTTCTGCTTCTGAACTTTTTTCAGTAGCTTCTCATCAACGTATGGTCCTTTTTTGCTTGATCTTGACATAATATTCTTTACTTACTTCGTCTATCCCGAACAATATAACGATTACTGTGCTTGCGCTTATTACGTGTTTTTGTTCCAAGCGCATGCTTACCCCAAGGAGTTTTTGGATATTTCAAACCAATTCCGGATCTACCTTCACCTCCACCATGTGGGTGACTGTCTGGGTGTTGTGCGGTTCCACGAACTGTTGGTCTAATTCCCAATAAGCGTTTTCTTCCGGCTTTACCAATTTTTCTGTTCTTCCAGAACTGATTTCCAACCTGGCCGATTGTAGCGAAACACTCCTTCTTTAGCAAACGGAGCTCTTTTGAAGGAAGTTGAACAGTCACATAATCACCATCCTTGGACTGAATTAAGGCAGCAACTCCAGCTCCTCGAGCCATTTGAGCGCCTTTTCCTGGTGTTAACTCTAAATTATGAATTGGGATACCGACGGGAATGTTTTCGAGTGGCAAAGCATTACCTGGTCGAATCTCTGCTTTTTCACCAGCGTTAATAATATCGCCCTCTTTAAGCTCGTCAGGAGCAATAATGTAGGCTTTACCACCATCTGGATAATAAACTAAGGCAAGATGTGAACTACGCATTGGATCGTACTCAATGTGCTGAACAGTTCCTGGAATGTCTCTGCGAACTCTCTTCCAATCAATGATACGCATTTTTTTCTTGACACCACCACCACGATGACGAACAGTGATATGACCTTTGAAGCCACGACCCTGTCTTTTCTTGTGACCTGATGCAAGCAATGATTTTTCTGGTTTACCCTTGTGAAGATCAGAGCGATCAATTACTAATTGATGGCGTCTACCGGCACTTGTGGCTTTAATTTTTATTAACATGATTTATTTATTCTTGTGTTCCTAAGTCAAAAAGGTCGATGGTTTCACCCGACTTAAGTGTTACAAAGGCTCGCTTCGTTTTAGCTGTTGAGCTAGGCAAACGACGTCGTCCGGCTCGCTTGGTTCGTGATTGATAACAAAGAGTTCGAACGTCAATCACAGTGACTGAAAATAGTTTCGCAATCGCATCTTTGATCTGATCTTTTCTGGCTGAAGGATCGACCTCAAAGGTATAGACATTATGACTCTTAGCCCGAGCATATGACTTTTCTGTGATGACTGGTTTTTTAAGTATTCGTGACTGCATTATGCTTTCTTGGCTACCTTTTTGGTTTTCTTAACTGCTGCAGCGACTGGCTTTTTTGGAGCAACTTTTGGAGCTTTCTTAGCTACTGGCTTCTTCTCTACAGGTTTTGCTGATTTCTTTGTTTCAACCTTCTCTGCGACGACAACATTCTTTATTCGATCGGTAACTACTGCGAGTGAATCCGTGGTGAATAAAATCACTGAAGCCTGAGCTGCTGGAAGAACTGAAAGTTGGGAAGCACGAATAACTGTTACTTTTGGCAAATTATTTAATGCTCTAAGAGCCTCTGCTGTTGGCTTGGAAAGGACAACAAGAATACGCTTTGCCTTTGGAACAACTGCGGCAATAATTGCAGCTGCCTGCTTTGTTTTGCCAGATAATTCTGCTAGAGCGTCAACAATATAAGTATCTTTTATCTGTAAAGTTAGAGCTTGAGCTAACGAAGCTCTCTTAAGGGCTGGAGGAAGCGATCTTGTCCAGTTAGCGAGTCCAGTTGGCCCATGAGCAACACCACCACCAACAAAAATTGGAGCGGACTTTGCGCCATGTCGGGCATTTCCTGTACCTTTTTGTTTGTAAACTTTTCGTTTTGTCAAAGAAACATTAGCTCTAGTCTTAACTTTACTTGTGCCCTGGCGTTGGTTAGATCGAGCAATGTGAACTGCCTGAGAAAGCAGCTGTTTATTTGCTGGAACGCCAAACACTGCTGCATCTGCGGAGATGTTTGATTTTGCGCCAGTAGCTGTTACTTTTTGAATGTTCATTATTCTTTCGTTTCCTCAGCTGTTTTTTCAGCTACTTCTTCAACTTCAACAGGTGCTTCTTCTTTTACTTCTTCAACTGGTAATTTAATCCCAGAGGCGTCGTAGTTTAACTCGACTTTTTTTGTCTTTCCAAGCTTGTGAACTAATAGGTCTGAACTGATTGAACCAGGGACTGGACCACTGATCCATACTTCCTGTGTCTGAGTATCAATGTGAACAATAGTTAAGCCTTTAACGGTCACCGCAACATCTCCCATGTGACCTGGCATACCCTTACCCTTAAGAACTCTTCCTGGGCTTGTACCAGCTCCAATTGAGCCAATAGCTCTTGCTCTGTCTGATTGTCCATGAGTCTTAGGTCCACCTTTATATCCATAGCGTTTCATACCACCAGCGAAGCCGCGGCCTTTAGTGGTGCCTCTGACATTTACCACGTCACCCAAAGAGAGCACATCAGATACAGCTAGCGTTGTTCCAGCTGCGGGAATCTTGTCTGATTCTGTAGAGTCGACTTTAATTCCGCGGATAGTCTTTACGCCTACTGAAAAACCACTCTTTGCTAATTGGGCTCTGAGTGGTTTTTTTGTTGTTCTGAGTAATTTTTTTCCGTAACCAACTTCAATTGTATAAGCAGAATTATTCTCTGAAAGTTGTCGGGCTGCGATAACCATATTTGGCTGTACGCGGCAACGGGTCACAGCAATACGCTTACCTTCCGTTGTCCAGGCTTGTGTCATGCCGATTTTGGTCACAAATATATCGTTTATCATACTTCAATTTTTTCTGTCGATTAGCTTCAGGCAACAAAGCTTCTCCTTACATCTTTATTTGGATCGATACACCCGCAGGCAGTTCTAAGTGCATGAGGGAGTCGATAGTTTTACTGGTTGGATTCATAATATCTAGCATTCGCTTGTGGGTGCGAATCTCGTAGTGCTCTTGTGCGTTCTTATCGGAGTGAGGTGAGGTAAGAATTGTAAATGACTTGTGATGGGTTGGTAAAGGCACTGGACCTATTACCTGAGCTCCTGTAGAAAGCGTTGTTTCAAGGATCTTTTTACTTGCTTCGTCAATAACTCTGTAGTCGTAAGACTTAAGTCGTACGCGAATTTTGTAAGCTTGTGTTTTATCTGTTTGTTGTTTTACCATGTTTCACTACTCGACTAAACGTAGGGTGCGATTATACATATAAAATCTCGAGAAGTAAAGTGCACTACTCGAGATTTTGAACACCTGCGCTAACAAGCAGGCGCCCGATTTTTTTTCGAGCGCCTGACAAGTTTATTGTTCTATTTCAAAATCTTGGTGATTGCCCCTGCACCAATGGTGTGTCCACCTTCGCGAATCGCGAATCGAAGACCCTCGTGCAGAGCGACAGGCACAATCAGCTTGGCTGTCATCTTAGCATTATCTCCTGGGATAACCATTTCTACATCCTTTGGTAAAGAGATTTCACCTGTTACGTCTGTTGTTCTAATATAGAACTGTGGACGATAACCAGTGAAGAATGGCTTATGTCGGCCACCCTCTTCTTTAGTTAAGATATAGACTTCTGCCTCAAACTCTGTATGAGGAGTAGCAGTTCCTGGCTTAGCCATGACCTGACCTCTTTCAACATCGTCCTTGCCGATACCTCTAAGGAGGATACCAACGTTATCGCCAGCCTCACCTCGATCGAGCATTTTTCTAAACATCTCGACACCAGTGACGGTGGTTTTCTTTGGGTCTCTGATTCCGACGATTTCGATTTCATCACCGACGGTAACGACTCCTGTTTCAATTCTTCCAGTCACGACTGTGCCGCGACCTTTGATTGAGAAGACGTCTTCGATTGGCATAGAGAAAGCTTTATCCAAATCTCTGACTGGGTCAGGGATGTAAGAATCAACGGTCTTCATGAGTTCCATGACTTTTTCTTGTTGTGCATCATCGCCTTCAAGAGCTTTTAGGGCACTTAAGCGAATAATTGGAGTTTCATCGCCATCAAAACCATACTTGGTCAAAAGCTCACGAACTTCCATCTCAACTAAGTCGAGCAGCTCTTCGTCATCGACCATATCGCACTTGTTCAGAGCGACAACGATCTTAGGAACGTTAACCTGCTTGGCAAGAAGAATGTGCTCTCGAGTCTGTGGCATTGGACCATCAGTTGCAGCCACAACTAAGATTGCACCATCCATTTGAGCGGCACCGGTAATCATATTCTTGATGTAGTCAGCATGACCTGGGGCATCAATATGAGCATAGTGTCGTTTTTCTGTTTCGTATTCGATATGTGAAATGTTAATCGTAACTCCACGAGCTGCCTCTTCTGGTGCATTATCGATGTCACCATAACCCATAGCGACATTAATGTCGGAAGGATATTTTTTTGCCAAAGTTGTAGTGATTGCAGCTGAAAGAGTTGTCTTACCATGATCAACGTGACCAATGGTCCCGATGTTTACATGTTGCTTGCTGCGAACATATTTTTTTGCGTCTGCCATAAAAACCTCCTGTGTGTTTTTTATCCAAGTTAGTACATATTTACGCCACGGTGGCTGAAATTAATTCTTGCGCTCAGCAATAATTTTTTCAGTTATTCCCTGTGGAACGATGTCGTAGTGACTCGGGAGCATTACACTTGATGCGCGCCCCTGGGTCATACTCCTGAGGATTGTAACATAGCCCTGCATCTCTGCCAATGGGGCGAGTGCGGTGATGATGGTCGCTGCACCTCGACTAGTGGTACCTTGAATTTGGGCTCTTCGTGAGCCTAAATCACCGATAACGTCTCCCATAAATTCTTCTGGGGTAGAAACTTCAAGTTTCATGATTGGTTCCATGAGAACCATTCCTGCTCCCTTAACTGCTTCTCTCATTCCAAGAGATCCAGCCATTTTGAATGACAATTCACTTGAGTCAACGTCATGATATGAACCATCGTAAAGGGTGACCTTAACATCAACCATCTCAAATCCAGCTAAGAAACCTCTCTCAAGAGATTCTTTAATACCTTTGTTGGTTGGTTCGATGTATTCGCGGGGAACTGTTCCGCCAGTAATTTTATTAACAAATTCGTAGCCGACTCCGCGCTCCTGTGGCTCAATCTTCAATAGGACGTGGCCATATTGACCTCGACCACCACTTTGCTTAATGTATTTACCTTCACCTTGTGATTCTTTAGTAATGGCTTCTTTGTAGGCAACTTGTGGTTTGCCAACATTAGCACTAACGTTAAATTCTCTCTTCATCCGATCAACAATTACCTCAAGATGAAGCTCGCCCATACCACCGATGATGGTTTGGCCTGTATCTGCGTCTGAGCTAATTTGGAAAGTTGGATCTTCTTCACCGAGCTTGGCCAAAGCCATACCCATTTTCTGTTGATCTGCCTTTGTTTTTGGCTCAATAGCAAGTGAAATAACTGGAGCTGAAAAGGTGATTCCTTCCAAAATAATTTGGTTATCTTCTTCGCAAAGGGTGTCACCAGTTTTGGTATCTTTAAGACCAACGATGGCAACAATTTCCCCAGCTTTTGCTTCTGAAATCTCTTCTCGCTCATTAGCATGCATGAGTAATAAACGACCGACGCGTTCTTTTTTACCTCTAGTTGAGTTGTAAATGTAAGTTCCTGACTTCAAAACACCAGAATAAATACGACAGTAGGTTAATCTACCAACGTGAGGATCAGTCTGGATTTTAAATGCCAAGATAGTCAATTTTTCCTCTGGAATGAGCTTTCGAGTCAGCTCAACGTCTGTTTTTGGTTGAAGACCAACGATGTGGTCGATATCAATTGGAGATGGCAAGTACTCAACGACTGCGTCAAGAAGTGGTTGAACTCCGGTATTTTTCAAAGAAGAGCCTGCATAAACAGGAACCAATTTATACTCAATAACAGCCTTGCGTAAAGCAGCCTTTAATTCATTGATAGAGATATCGCCTTCTTGGAAGAATTTTTCTAGTAAAGCGTCATCTGTTTCTGCGATAAGCTCAACTAAAGCTGCGCGCATTGTCTCAGCTTTTTCTTTAAATTCCTCTGGAATTTCTTTAACTTCTGGATCTGTATCAGCTTCACTGTCTTTCCAGAATAAAGCTTTGCGATCAATTAGCTGGATTACACCTTTAAAATCGCCCTCAGCGCCCATTGGCAAAACCATAGGAGCTGGCTTCACACCAAACTTGACTCTGATATCCTCGATAGTTGCCTCAAAATCTGCACCTAATTTATCCATTTTGTTTACAAAACAGATACGAGGGACATTGTATTTATCAGCTTGTCGCCAAACAGTTTCGGACTGCGACTGTACGCCCTCACTTGCATCGAGAACTGTGACACCGCCATCAAGAACGCGAAGACTACGCTCAACTTCAGCAGTGAAGTCAACGTGCCCTGGCGTATCAATGATATTGAAGCGATATGGAGCTTTTTCTAAGTGGGTTTCGAAATATGGAGTCCAGTAGGTTGTGGTTGCAGCTGAAACAATGGTGATTCCGCGCTCTTGCTCTTGCTCCATCCAATCCATAGTGGCAGCACCCTCATGAACTTCAC
>CAZPFX010000014.1:0-23656 GCA_964586055.1 uncultured Pseudomonadales bacterium
GTTTTTTTCCTATTCGTCATCAACCATTTCAAGTGAGCAATACTTGAATTGAATGACTGTTCGGATTCCGCTTTAATCATGATTCTCCTTCATCGCCTCCGCGAGCTCTAATCCATGCAAACCTTTGGCTTGTAACTCACGAATTTTGGCGATTAAAATAGTGATCTTTTTCATAACAACGATATTATACATACTTAATGTGTATAAATGCAAGAGTTATTATAGGATGTTGTCTACTTCACTACAATGCTATGTGGTCTTGACTCGACCCAGCTGGTGCTCGAAATACGAATAAATTGGGCTTTCTCGCCAAGTTCTCTAAGATTTTTTGCCCCAAGATAGCCCATGCCTGCTCTTACTCCACCAGTAAGCTGATAGATATGCTCCTCAAGTGGGCCTCGATGTGGGACTAAACCTTCAACTCCCTCAGCCACTAATCGCTTAGTTTTTCCTACCTGCCATTTTTGGCTATAACGACTAGCGCTACCCTTCTTCATGGCCGCGATCGAACCCATGCCTCTATATGACTTAAACAGCTTGCCTTCTAACTGAATCACATCTCCCGGAGCTTCATCTGTGCCTGCTAGCATAGAACCAAGCATGACTGCGTGAGCTCCTGCCGCGAGTGCTTTGACAATGTCACCGCTAGCTCGAATACCTCCGTCGGCGATGATGGTTTTTCCTGCATCTTTGGCAGCGCGCACACCTTCAATCACTGCAGAAAGTTGTGGTACACCCATGCCTGACATAACTCTCGTCGTACAAATAGATCCTGGACCCATTCCCACTTTCACCGTATCCGTGCCAGATTCAAAAAGTGCCATAGCGCCATCGTAGGTAGCCACATTCCCCGCCATAATGGTGACCTTTGGCGCTGTTTTTCGAATAAGTTTTACGGCATTCATTACCCCCATGCTGTGACCATGTGCGCTATCTACACAAATCACACTCGCCCCTGCTTTAAGAAGTGCGGCAAGGCGGTCTGTTAGATCAGAACCTGCCCCGACTGCTGCGGCAGCGACAACGCCAGCTTTGACAACCAGCTTGATCTGCTCTGCCTGCTCCTCGATCTCTAAGTTTCGATGAATGATGCCAAGACCACCCAATTTGCCTATAGCGATAGCCATGGCGCTCTCACAGACCGTGTCCATTGGCGAAGCCACTATGGGGATTTTCAAGGTCAAAGCTGGAGAAAGCTTTGTAGAGATCTCTGTATCCACTGGCAAAATATCGGAATAATTCGGCAAGAGTAAGACGTCGTCATAAGTCAGGTACTCCGGCAGTGATGAAAGTTGCTGTCTGGTGAGCATAATATTTTTCCTTTGCTACTCCCACTCCATGGTGGCGGGTGGCTTGGTCGTGATGTCATACACCACTCTTGATACATTCAGCACCTCATTAACGATTCTGCTCGAGATTCTACCCAAGACTTCATATGGCAAATGGGCCCATTGCGACGTCATTACGTCATCAGATTCGTAAGCCCTGATAGCTATAACTTCTGCGAAGACTCTGCCATCACCCTTGACTGCCGTGCTTTCCGCACCTGTCATGACGGGAAAGCACTGGAAGACTTGATTGAGAAGACCGGCGGCACCTATTTCCTCAAGGACAATGATGTCAGCTTGCTTAGCTTGAGCCAAACGCTCTGGTGTCACTTCTCCTCTAATACGAATAGCAAATCCTGGCCCAGGAAATGGCTGCTGCATAACTGTTTCTTCTGGAAGACCTACCAATCGACCAATCTCTCGGACCTCATCTTTATAAAACAACCTCACTGGCTCTAAAAGTTCTAAGTGCATATCCTTGGGAAGTCCGCCAACGTTGTGGTGAGATTTTATGGCTGACGCATGCTTGGAGCCTTTGGATTCAATCACATCTGAGTAAATTGTGCCTTGACCAAGGAACGAAGCATCTTTGTGTTTAGCCGCCTCTTTTGAGAATAACTCCACGTAGAGTTTGCCAATAATTTTCCTCTTTTTTTCTGGATCGGTTACTCCTTTGAGAGCAGACATGAACTGCTCTTCTGCCTCCACTACTGTTAAAGGAGCGTCAATAAGTTCACGGAAAATATGTTCTACCTGTTCTCTTGTTCCGGGTCTCATGAAACCACTCTCGATGTAGACGGGGAGCAATTGCTGACCGATCGCTTTACCAATGAGAAAAGAGGCAACTGTCGAGTCAACCCCACCAGAAACACCGCAGATGACTTTCTTATCGCCAACTTTAGATTTTATTTCCTCAATGATTTCATCTGGATTTAGAGTTAATGGCTCTAGCTTTTCGTGACAAATTTCTTGGGCAAAATGCTTAAGCACATCTTGTCCGTGTTCCGTGTGTGCAGCTTCTGGATGGAACTGGACTCCAAAAAAGTTTTTCTTCTGATTCACAACGGCTGCGTTAGCGACATGCGCTGTATTGCCAATAGATTCAAAACCTGGCGGTAATTTTGTGACCGTATCGCCATGAGACATATAGACTTTGCATGATTCTACTGGCATACCTATTAGCTCAGGTTTTGAAAAAGAAACTTTCTCAGGACCGTATTCTTTGTGTCCACTCTCGACCACGCCGCCAAGCTTTTCTGCCATCAACTGCCAGCCGTAGCAGATACCAAGAACCGGACCCCCAAAATCTATTACTTCTATGGGAATACTTGGCGCTTCTGGTTCGTAGACCGAAGATGGACCTCCAGAAAGAATGATGCCCGTGGGTTTTTCAGTGGAAATTTTTTTGAGTGCTTCGTCTGGAGTCACATAACTATAAGGAGCTCCAATTTGCCTTAATCTCCTACCAATCAAATGAGCTGTCTGGGAGCCAAAATCAATAATAATGATCACACAACCCTCTGCATTTTGAGTACATTTTGGTAGTGTTCGTAGACTGTTGAATCTAATCCAAGTTTTGCTAGTCTTTCAATCACCTCTTCCTCCGCAACCCCCTGCTCCAGCCACTTCGGCGCCAACATTCTAGCCATCTCAATGCACTCATACTGAAAAACAATCCAGGCAGTTGTTTCAGCGGCGAAATAGTCTGGTTTTAAAATTGAGTGTGGCTTGTAAAAAAGAGTGGCCGTTCGAACTTCTTTGGCTCCACGCTCTATCAAAATATCTTGGACGAACTTTAGGGAGTGACCAGAGTCTGCCACGTCATCAAAAAGGAGAATTTTTTCGCTGGCGATCGCAATGGGAAGATCTTGATAAATCTCGGGTTTTTCTAGTCGCTGATTAATACCGCTGTAGAACTTTACCCCCATACTGGCCACGTCTGAAACAGCCAGGTAATCAACTAGGGAGCGCGTCATCGCCCAGCCACCCTTGGCCAAGGTAACCACTCTATCTGGTCGCCAGTCACTAGCGAGAACTTTTTTGGCTACTTCAAATGTAAGCAGGTTTAAATCCGACCAAGTCGGTGCGATATAGGAAATCTTATCTCCAGTAAATTCATGATTCTTAAAATCCATGAAGCCTTTCTGCAGTAATTATTTGTTACATATGTTCTACAACCGGCATACCCAAGATGTCCATCCCCGATCTTAGGACTCGCGCAACAGCGACAACTAAGAGAGCTCTTCTCTCTTGAATTGAGCTTAGTTTCATGGCGTCTTTATCAAGAACTGGACAGTTCTCATAGAAGCGACTGAAGTCTTGGGCGAGTTCAAAAAGGTAGGTGCAAACGAGGTGTGGGGCGTAGTTTTCAGCGGCTTTTCTAACTACATCAGAATGTCTCGAAAGGTTCAGCAATAGATCACGTTCTTCGGGGGCAAGTGGCTCTTCAGAGTATGATTTAATGTTAATTAATGTATCAATACATTCAGTAATAGATCGTTTTTCGATGACTTTTGCAACTTTGCGCAAAATGCTCTGTGAGCGAACATAGGTGTACTCCACATACGGACCAGAATTCCCATTCATGCTCAGCGATTCTTTAAAACTAAAGGCAATATCACTGCCAATATTTGACTTTAAAAGTGCGTATTTGACTGCTGCCACTGCGAGATTATTCGCCAATTCTAACTTCTCTGCCTGATCCATTTCAGGCTTATTTTCCTCAAGAACTTCAAGTATCTGTGCCTGAGCCTCATCGACCAACCATTCGCCAGTAATAATTTTCCCAGTGCGACTGGACATTTTGCCATCTGGAAGCTTAACCATGCCGTGAGATAAATGGGTAGTTTTTTTAGCTAACTCTGGCTTAATTTGACTCAAAGCCGTAAGCACAACTTTGAAGTAATCGTCAACCTCATTGCCAGTGATTATGATGGAGCGATCATACTCACCCAGCCGCTCTTCTTTGATAAACGGCAAGCCAAGATCTTTGGCTTCATAAGTAGGCAAGCTCATGGAATTCACAAAAACTCTGTTGTGCAAACCATAGTCTTCGCCTGGAAAAATCACCGCTCCGTTGCTCTCTTTGAAGACGTCGTTTTTGAGAAATTCGCGCACAATAGCCAAGCCTCGTTCTCCAGATTCAGACTCGAAAATGTGTTCTTTAAATTTGGTTCCAAGTCGCGAATAAAGCGTCTCGAAGTACTCCAGGCTCCAAGCCCTGCCAGTAAAGTAGAGGTCTTTAATCTCCTGATACTCGTCGTCTTCAGCAGAAACAAACTGACTATAATCGATAATTGGGGTGAAATTTTGTTCCTTAACTAAGCGTTCTTGACCAGCCTTATATCCGAGAAAATTGATCTTTTTCATCTCTTCTTTGGCCTCTTCTGAAGTTTCAAAAGCAGTCGCACCAGTAGCGTAGGACCTACCCAAAAAAGCGATACGTTTGTTGAGTTCCCAAGTTCCAACTGTGTCTAAATCAAGATTTTCCTGCTTAAATAAATGCTGAACGCCCCACAAACTTTTGGCGACATGCATACCGACATCACCCTGATAACAGACTCTGTTAGCCGTAGCTCCAGTAGCTGAAAGCAAGCGGGCGATCGTCTCTCCCGCGATCGTGGTGAACAGATGACCGATGTGAAATTCCTTAAATGGATTCGGGTCACCAAACTCCACCACTATTTTCTTACCCTGATTTTCTTGTGGCACTAGTTGCTTAGTCTCGTCGGCAACGATTGGCAAAAAAGCTGTCAGTGCTTGATCGGTTGCGATGATATTGATAAACCCTGGCTTCGCAGCGGTGGCTGAGAGAATCGGGCTTCGCTGCTTATCATCAATCGTTGCTGTCAATTTGTCAGCGAAGATTTCTGCCAAAGAAAACGGCGATGTAACACCCAGTTCTTGCTTCTTCTCCTGATCCAGTTGAGTAAATACTGCTAGAGGCCAGTTGGTAGCAAAATCGGCTTTGGTGTGGGACGGAGCGGCAGATACGCGCAAACTCTCATTAGGACTTAATCCTAGCTCGCTAGTAACCTTTGCTAAGAGCGACTCAATTTTCTTTTCGATGCTGTGTTCTATGTACATAGTAAGGCTATTGTACCGCAGCGACGCCAGTCAATTCGAGCCCGTTTTGGTGATGCAGAAATAACACGAACACTTTTGAGTACTAATTGTGATCATCAATGTGAGTTCAACAAATACTCTTTTATTTATTTATTGAGAAACAATTTGTGTTCGATAATTTGATAAAGTAGATACTTGACAATCAATCGCATAAAATATTATCGGCTTATTCGGGACCAAAATGTGTTTAAATCTTTAAAATTTCTTCCAATCTATGTCTCAGAATTTCTAGAAATGTGATTAGATTCAATGTCGAAAATATCGCAGCAACCTATCCCAAACAAATCATGTTTTTTACCTTTACTGCATCAAACCTGCGCATCTATTCAACTCACTTAGCCACCCAATAATTTTTGCCGTCACTGACAATATGGACCGAGCCACTTTCATCAGTCCGAAGTATTAATGAACCGGTTTCTTCTAATAAATCAATAATTTGGGGGGATGGATGGCCGTAAGAGTTGTTTTTACCAACGCTGACCACTGAAATTTCGGGTCTAATTACCTTCAAAAAGTCAGCGGTAGTACTAGATTTAGACCCATGGTGAGCTACCTTTAACAGATCTACATCGTCCAACAGACCGTCTGACAGTAGCGCCAATTCGCCCTTGGCTTCAAGGTCTCCGGAAAACAGGGCTGAAAACTGCTTAAAAGAGAGATAAAGAACGATAGACCAGTCATTGGCACCACCGTCATTTACCGATATATACTCGCTGAAGTCCGATAGTATGGCTTCGGGTCTTTTGGCGGATTGAGGCGCTAAAACTCGCATTGTCACTACCCCATCAAGCCCTATCTCCACCCCCGTCTCTGCTACCACGGGTGGGAACTGAAGCTCAGTTTCCCTCGAGACGGCCTGCTCAAGCGCTATAAAATCGGCCGTTTCTTTCCTCACTGGCGGTACCAAAAGCTGTTTTACCCCAAATTGGTCGAAGATAAATGGCATGCCGCCGATGTGATCGGCATCGGGATGTGTCGCTACCACTAATTCAAGCTCTCTGTCCCCCATCGGCATGTACTGCCACAAACAACTAAGCACTTGCTCATCGCGACCGGAGTCAATGATAACTTGCGAAAAGTGATAAGAAATGAGAATGGCGTCTCCTTGTCCGACGTCGCAAAAAATAATGTGCAGCAAATCATCACTGTCCTGTAATGCATAGAGACTCTTGGCTAGAAGGCCAGCAATCAGCATCCCTATAAATACAAGAAACCACTTCATTAGCAAAGCACCCGTGGACGAGCTCTCTTCTTTTGTTGAACAAGCCAAATGAACACTCTAAGTAAAATCAAGCCACCCCACCAAAGACTGGAAAAAGTGGGCGGTAAACTGTCGATTTCCAGAGGTGGAGGCAGTAGCTTGGCCAAGTAATCAAATATCTGGGTGATAAACCACAAAGCGACTGAAAAAGCCTTAGCGACTGGCAAGAAAAGAAAACTACCGATTGGCATGATGGCTGCAAAAAGGGGCGAAATAGCAGCGATTGTCAGGCCAAAGAGTAATAATATTGGCACCAACCAGACGATTGCTACAGATGTTACTGGACCAAATACTTGGAGGGAGCCAAATTGATTAAGTACTAGAGGAAAAATGGCCAGCTGGGCAGCAATTCCAACGACTAGCAAACCAAAGACATGTTGCCAGATCGACAAAACCCAATTAGATTTTTTCAGACTTTTCGCCTGGAAGTCCCCTTTCTCGAACCTCAAAACAATATTATCTAGTTTTAGAAAAAATGGCGCATACATGAGAATCCCGCCTGTGGCCAAAGCTGACAGCTGAAATGAGAGAGACGATGCTATATCTGGAAGAAATAAGTAAACAAGAATGATAGTCAGGAACAACCTCAAGATGGCCGGAGGTGATCTACCAAACCAAAGCCTTGCTCCCATCCCCAGCCAAAGCATCAGACAAGCGCGAATTAATGACGGCCTCACCCCAGTTAACCAGAGGTACCAGCTAGTTGCTAAGACTAAGATCAGAGCTATCCAACGTCTATCCAAAGACTTTGGCAATATACTCGAGATAATCAAAGCTACCAGGCCAAGATGATACCCGGAGGGAGCAAAGAGGTGTTGTAACCCCAGAGAACTAATCTGGTCTCTAAAATCGCTTGAAAGGAGATCTGTCTCCCCCAAAGTAATAGCCGCAACGACTCCACCAGGCGTAGAGCCAAGGAGAACTCTTGACTGCTGGGCCACTATAGCCCTCTGTTTCTCACTGGCCTTGCTAAAACACTGAGACCAATCCAAAACCGAACTGCCTCGATCTGTGGAGTCAGGATCGAGCTCTACAGCCATCTTTTTAGAAGAAAAAATACCGTTATCACATCTTGGCACCCGACTGCTAACGGTCTTAACAGCTGATAGTGTTTGATCTATAAAAAAACCTAGACAACTAGCCCCATTGCAAGGGTCTGTGCTACGGCTGAGCTTCGGTTGAACCTTAGTAACAGCGGGTGCATTAATCACTCGGGGAAAGAGTACTTTTCGGGTTATATAGAATTGTTGCAAAAATACGGTAATTATTAATATTGCTAAACAAATCAAAAGGTTAATTAGTAGTCTACTTTTTCGCTTATTATTTTTTTTGTTATTTGACACGAAATTATGGTGTTTATAGTATTTCTAGCTTTTTACTCTCTTTTTTAACTTCAAAAGTTATAAGTCTATATAAAGTGTTACAAGCTTAGAGAGATAATTCACCCTCAATTTGCGTAAAAATCCCCTCCGTCAAAACCTCTTTTTCAACTAAATCACTCAGTTTTTGGTACGGACGCCCCGCAACAATCGCTTCAGCCCGTTTTTGACCGATGCCTGATAATGACTCCAATTGGGTTTGGGAGGCTGTATTAATTGAGATTGTAGAGTTATTGCCCTCTGCCGCTTCCGCTGATTCTAAATTAGCTATAGGATTCTTATCTGGCTCGATCTCAAAAGGCACATAAACCTTCGCTTCATCTGACAGCTTTTTGGCTAAGTTCAGATTCTTGGCAACATACCAATCGTCGGCTGTATCGAGAAAGCCGCCTGCTCGCTTAATCACCTCGCCAACTCTTGTTCCAGAATCAACCTGGTACATACCTGGATAAAGAACGGCCCCAGCCACATCAACGACTATCTGATTGCTCGGAGTAATTACGGTCACCTTAGAATCTTCTTGCCTGGGCTCGACTAGAGCAGACGTCTGCCACTCCCAACCTCCCCAGAGGATAATAATCAAGCCAGCGAAGACGCCTAAAATTGAGAACTGCAGTCTGTATCGACGCGATAAATCAAGAACGTAGGTAATGCTGGCAGAGTAACTAGAAAACACTCCCCCAATATAAGGTCTGGAACTTACACCAACTGTAGGATCGGGCTACTTGGTCACGAAACTAAGGATTTTGCCTGGGATATAAATTGTTTTGACAATTGTTTTACCATCTAGCCACTTGATCATCGCCTCATTTGCTTGCGCCTGGGCAATAACCTTGGTCTCCTCAGCAGCATCGGCCGCGGCGACCTGAAGCTTGGCGCGAACCTTGCCATCAACCTGGACTGGTAGCTCAATCATATCCTCAGCTGCCATCTCTGGATCGAAGCTCGGCCACTCGGTCTGATGCACTGAAGAAAATTCAGATATCTCGCGACCGCGTTGATATAGCTCTTCAGTCATAAATGGAGCAAATGGTGCCATAATCTGGATAAATGCCAGAACTTCAGACTCCGGCAAAACCACAACCTTAACTTTGTTAGCTTTTTCCCAGACATTGACGCACTCCATCAAGGCGGCAATGGCTGTATTGTACTTGCGAGCCGGAATATCTTTCGAGACCTTCTCGATCGTCTGGTGAAGCTTTCTCCGCACAGCTAGATAGTCTGGATGATCTGGAGTTTCTGAACCGGTCAACCTTACTGCCTCAACTAAGCTCAAAACTCGCTGCAAGAAGCGATAGACGCCTGCTACAGCACTAATGTCCCACGGTTTATCAGACTCGATTGGACCCATGAACATCTCGTACATTCTGAGCGTATCGGCACCGAACTTCTGAATAATGTCGTCTGGATTAATGACATTTCCCTTACTCTTACTCATCTTCTTATTGTCTGGACCGAGGATCATGCCCTGGTGGCGCATTGCCTGGAAAGGCTCGTCAAACTGTAGATAACCCTGATCTCGTAAAAATTTAGTAAAGAACCTCGAGTACAAAAGATGGAGAACGATGTGCTCTGGCCCAATCATATAAAAATCGACTGGGAGGTACTTGGCCAGTCTTTCAGGATCGGCAAATTGGCTTTCATCGCGGGCAGAGACGTAGCGCAGGTAGTACCAACTCGAATCAACAAAGGTATCCATGGTGTCGTACTCTGGTCGCCAGCCTGGACCATAAAGTTTCTCGACTCTCTCCTGGAATTCCTTACTTGATGTCAAAGGCGATTCGCCGGTTGGTTTAAAATCCACGTCTGTTGGCAGCGTCCAAGGCAAGTGCTCTTCCTTAACTGCGTGCGGTTTTCCGTCTGGGTCGTAGACAATGGGAATTGGCGCTCCCCAGTATCTTTGCCTAGAAATCAGCCAGTCGCGGAGTTTGTAGGTGGTAGTTTTTTGCATTAACTCCGGGAAAGCCTTTGGAATTGCATCCATAGCTTCCTCAGAAGTTAAGCCATTAAAATTACCAGAATTAATCAACACTCCATAATCTGAGTATCGAATATAGTCTGTATACCAACTATTTTTTGCTAAAAATATCCATAAATCTTCCTTGATTCTTAGTTCGTCATTGTTGGCCTCCAAAAGAGCATTTATGTCCTCGGTTATAAAGTCTTTTGTAGCTTCCTGTAGGGTAGACATATAGATGTTAGTCGGGTCTTGCCTAATGATAAAACCAGACTCAAAACCAATCTGTTCATTCCAAAAACCATATTCTAAATTTGAAATAATCAAGTCTTCGTAAGCATTCCAAGTTTCTTTTGTTTCGGGGAATTCTAATTTCCGATCACCAGACGGCATTCTCTCAACTATTTTCACGCCAATTTTTTCTAAGCTCTCGTCACTGATTTTCGATCCGCCCATCAGGTAGCTTCGCGCAGGCAAACCTTTTTTTGCAACTACTCTCTTGACAGGCAAATTATGTTTAACGGCGAACAGCCAATCTCTCTCATCATGGCAAGGCACACCCATAACTGCGCCCGTACCATATCCAGCTAGAACATAATCTGCAACAAAGATTCTTATTTTGTCCTGATTGACTGGATTGATTGCAAAAAGACCGGTGTCTTCGCCTGTCTTATTTTTTTCCCCAATCATTCTCTCTTCTTCAGTCCTCTTTTTAGAATTTTCAATATACTTTTCAACTAGAGGTAATTCGGTTGATCCAACCTGAGCTAAGAGATCTAATTCAGCAAATTTTTCAGGAGAAACAGCAATAAATGTGACTCCGAAAATAGTATCTATTCTTGTTGTAAAGCATTCCAGCTGGGCATCACTATTTTCAATTGAAAATGTAATTTGCACTCCCTCTCGTTTCCCAATCCAGTTCAACTGCTGCAGCTTCGTCGCTTTTGGCCAATCGACCTGATCTAAGCCAGAGATAAGCTCATCTTTATAGTCAGTGATCTTGAAGTACCACTGTTTCATTTCCTTCTGGATGACCTCACTGTCGCAGCGCTCGCATTTGCCCTCAACAACTTGCTCATTAGCCAGAACCGTCTGACAAGACGGGCACCAGTTCACCTGACCAGTGCCTTGATAGGCCAAACCTTTTTTATAAAGCTCTAAAAACAACCACTGCGTCCATTTATAGTAGCCAGGGTGGGAAGTAGCGATCTCGGACTTCCAGTCATAAGAAATACCGACTCTCTTGATTTGTCTTCTGAAAGTATCGATAGCGTTTCGAGTCGTCTCAGCAGGATGAACCCCAGTCTTGACTGCGTAGTTCTCGGCAGGCAGTCCAAAAGCATCCCAACCAACGGGGAAAAAGACAGTTTTGCCATGCATGCGATTAAATCGAGCCAGAATATCGAGAGCGGTTTTACTCTCAACGTGACCGACATGAAGACCTTGACCAGATGGATAAGCGAAAGCGAAAAGTAGGTACAAGCTTTCCTTATTAGGATCGGCTGTAGCCAGGGTATCTTGAAAAAGCCGTGTTTCTTCCCAGACACCATGCCAGTGCTCTTCTATCTTTACGTGATCATATTGAGTGTTTTTTGCCATAATTTCCCTCGACTTAGACAGGGTTGACTATATCACAGCTTGAGGAGAACGACACGGCTGTATACAATGGAGCTGTGTCACCGCTTTCTCACACTGTCTCGCTCATCCTCACCGTACTTCTAGCCTATGTCTGGCTAGCTATTCCAGCTCTCGAGCCCTTCGCCTTACAAGGATTCGCTGTAGCTATCCTTCTATTCTTAATTCTCAAGCGCCTACAGAAAGCAAAAGCTTGGCATATTTTGCCCCAACATGGTTCTCTCGAGATTACTCTTTTAACTTTCGCCTTTCTGATTCTTATTGGTGCTACAGGTGGCATTGACTCGGCATTTTTCTCTTTGAGTTACTTATTGTTATTTTTCCTGGCCCTAACTACAGAGGTTCCAACTGCTATTGGAGCAACTGTTGCCATTATGTTGTTTTACTATGGCCTCTCGGGAAACTTTGACATGAGTGCCTTGGAAACCATGGCCGGCCTGCCACTTGGTTTATTAGTTTTTCTCTTTGCGAAGTCGCAGTACGACGAAGCTCATCTCTCTAAGGCTCTTCTAGTCGAAGAGGAAAATGAACTCGAATTGGCCACCACAGAAGCTTCTGTCTTGGAAAAATTTGTAGGTGAGTTTTTAGAACCACGCCTGACTGCTCTAGAAGAAGCTGGCGACTCACTAACCCCAAGTGAAATTATTACCCAGCTCGGCCTCTTGCGCTCTGAGATTACTAAACAGCTCGAGAGATTGAAACCAAAAGAAAAATAGTATGTCCTCACATACCCTGCCCATTCGCACGGTTTTCGCCGGCATTTTCGTTGCTTCCATCTGGGTAGGCTTTCAACTAGCCATCGCTCCTGCCCAGGCAGAAAGACTTGAATCGAACTCATATGTTATTCAATTCGGGAATTTTAACGTCACTGCAGGAGAAAAAGAATCTACTTCCTATAAAGTCACTGATACCGTCGGTCAAACTGGCGCCGGACCTTACGGCCAGTACGGCGTTTCGAGTTACTTCATTGGCGGCGGCTTCCAGTACATTTACCAGATTGACGAGTTCAGCTTCAGTATCTCTAAGCTTCTCATTGATCTCGGCGAGCTTTCTCCAGGAGCACATAACAGCGATAATCTCACCATGACCATAAATACCAGAGGAGCGGGTGGCTATGTTATCTATGCTTATGAAGCAGCGCCACTCAGCCTCGAGACAGACGCTGGTATCACCATCCCGGATACGATTTGCGACAGTGGTACTTGTGACGAAACAGCAGCGGGTCTCTGGACAAATACCGCTGTCGGCGGCTTTGGATTTAACGTCGCTGGATCAGATGCCGAAAGCGACTTCTTAACTACCGATCACTTCAGACAGTTTGCTGACCGCGCTGGAGCAGAAACCATGCAGCCTATCGCTTCGTCCGTAGACATAGCCAGAGATCAGGTGGCGACCGTCACCTACAAGGCTGGAGTCGCAGCTGGCTCCCAAGCAGCTGGAATTTATCAGACCTCGACAAGTTTTGTCGCCGTGCCAGGATATTAATATGAAAATAAGAACTTTCGCTAATATCTGCTCGTTGGTTACTTTTGCATCTCTAAGCTTATTAATGGCAAATAAAGTTGGCGCCCAATCCAACACTGGCATGACCATCACTGTCACCCCCGCCACTGCCTATCTGAAAATCTTGCCTGGAAATCGCGAAACCCACACTATTACTATAGTTAGTCAAAGCAGCCAGGTTCTGGAAATCACTCCTAAGGTCGTCGACTTCAGACCAGATGGCAAGACAGGGCAGCCAATCTTATCTGACACCACTGATTTTCCCTATCTAGTCGATGGAACTAACCATTTTCCTCCAATAATTCTTCAGCCAAAAGAGCGGGCTCAGCTTACCCTAGCGTTTAATCCTCCCGCTGGCTCTCCAGACAAAGAGTACCCGATGTCAGTCATCTTCACCGCCCGCCCCGCCTCTGCACTAGGTGCGGCAAACTCTGCTAGCGAAATATCAGGAGCCGTGGCTAGTAACATCATTGTCCTGATCTCAAAAGAACAGGAGCCACCCCCACAAGTCTCGATTAAAGACTTCGGTACCTTCAGACTTGTAGATAGTTTTGGCCTGATTTCATTGAAGCCCGTGGCCGAGAACGAAAGCTTCGCTGCCATTGTCGCCTCTGGCAGCGCCACTATTAAAAACTGGCAGGGCAAGTCTCTGGCCGAGTTCCCTCTCTACCCAGATAGCATTCTTGGCTTAAGCACCAGAGAGCTCAGATCTTTTATTATCGAAAACACTCCGGGAAATGAGTCAGAGCCCCAGCTCGTTCCAAAACCATTTCAGTTCGACAAGCCATTTTTGTTCGGAATTTATCGCATCGGTTTAGTACTCAATACGGAGACGGCAGAAATTACCCTGATTGCTCTACCATTTTCAATCATTGTGGCAATTTTAGTTGGAGCTGGAAGTTATGGAGTTTATCAAGTGATCACAAAAAGGTTGCGGGGGTAGTTAATTTTTTGATCTGAGGATGATTTTTAATAAACTCAATTAGTTGACTGACTATTTGTCTTTGATTTATTGGTAAAAACTTAAACAAGTCATTTTCAAGCTGTTTTTGTTTAAAGTCATTTAAGGCATTTAAAAGATCGTTGTAGTTAAACTTTTTATTTATTAACTCTAACTTTTTGTTTACCATTTTCATATCAAGTAAGGTTTGAATATTTAATAAAAACCAGATATCGTAAATATCACGCCCCTTTACCCTTTGAAATAATGTTCTTATTTTTTCGGCAAGAATTTCTTCGGCTGAAAAAACATTTATAAGTGAATAAATTTGTATGGGTAGTTCAGTTGAAATTGTCTTTTTAATTTCGTCAATAGAATTTTCTCTAAATGAAAAGTCAAGTTTAATGGTGAGTGGCATACTTGAAATATCAGATTTAAAATAAAGTTTTGCACTGAATCCTTGAAGGGTATTTAGCTCTTTAAGCTCAATATTGTCTACTAATTTAGACGTATTTGTTACTACCTTGTTCAAAAGATTTCGAATCTGGTCTACATCTAATTTGGCATTAAAGTCTAAGTCTTCTGAAAACCTGGGCGAGTTATAAAGCAACCTTAAAGCTGTACCTCCTTTAAAGGTTAATTGCTTAGCCTCTTTTTCTTGAAATAAATAATTAAGAAATACGATTTGAATATACTCTCTAAGTACGGTGTATTGATCAATTTTGTACTTTAATGAATATCTGGCTAGTGTCGATTTATCAATCATTAGTAATTCTCCTAAATTTATTAATCATGCTTTCGTCTGTTGTTTTTAAAATCATTAATTCTAAGTTTTTAATATCTATTGTACTTAAGTCTAGATCTTTAAAATCAATTTTTACTAAACCTTTAAGCGAGAAATATATTGAATCAAAAAGAGCTTTTTCTGGTGTTGCAATTAAAAATCCATCAACCATTTTATATCCGGTAAAAAATTCACTCTTTACTTGACTATATTTATATTCTTTTTCTGAAATTTCATAAATATTTGACTTTTTTGTTGTAATAGAAGTAATTGTATATACAAACTGAGAAAGAATGCCGTAGTAAGACAGTGCTGATTCAAGACTGATATAAGAAGGATTGTAAATGTAATTTGCAATTTCAAAGTCGGTTGGAACAGAATTTACTACTTGGTATTTACCATCTATTAGGGTTTTTAAGATATTTTTGTCAATTAGTCGCTTAACGATTTTATATAGTGTGTTTGGATTGGTTACACCAGTTAACACGGTTAAATAGGCATAATCAACAAATTTTACTCCAAATTTTTCCAATTCTTTATAAATTGAAAGAGTAGACGTTTCCATAATTAGTATTATTACATACCAATATCGGTAGTGTCAACTACACTACGCAACAATCACAATTTCATACACTGATTATTTCACTGTTCACCCCCCCCTTGTATTCTAAAAAAAATGTGTCTACACTTGATATCAGCATGAAAATTTCTCCTTTATTTCGTAAGTCTCTAGTTGGCGTTGTTGTAATTGGTGGACTTGCTGTCGCTAGCGTTATTGGTAGAGAAAGCTATTCTGCTAATTTGACGAATGTATCGGTGACTCTTTCGAATTCGAGACTCTCATTTAAAGGTAAGTTGGCTGCTGGACACACCCTCGGAACTTCACAAATAACAATTGGCACAAGTGGCGTCCCTTCTATTAGTACTGAGCATTTATACGCGGGACAAAATGTACGAATTGGAGAGCTATATAGTATGGGAAGTTATACAGTTACTGAAGTTCCCAATGGCTCTACCACCACTTTTACCATTGGAGCTAATACCTTTGGAGACACCACTCTACTCGCTGGTGACTTCGACACCGGCGATGATGTTATTGCTAGTCAATCTGGATCAATGACCGTTGCCTTCACAACTGCCAATGCTATCGCAAGTGGAATTTTTCAGGTATTAATACCTTCAGCAACAACTGTTGGAGCCGATGGTATTCCAGACCCTGGAACATTTGACTTTGGCACTGCAGCACCTACCGTCACTTGCCCAGCCGATGTGGGCTCAACCTATGACTTTACAGCTGGAGCAGCCACTGCTTCCGCCGTATTAATTGGATCTCAGTGGTATCACTCATACATTTGTGCATACTCGGGAACAGGCGCCGTTGGAACAAGTTTTTCCACCATGACGATAAGTAATATTATCAATCCAGCTCCAAAAGATGCTGGCGATCCCAATCCTCACGTAGTCGGAACAGCTGACACCTACAAGCCAATTATCCGCCATCTAAATAACGCTACTACACCAATAGACACAACTACAATTTCAATCGGCGCAATTGAAGCAGTCAGGGTTACAGCCACGGTTGCTCCACAAATTACGTTTAGTATTGCTGGAACAACAGCGGGTTCGTACTGTGGATTAACAACTACTGTCGATACGGAAGCCACAGCAGTTCCGTTTGGAGAACTTATTCTCGACACATTTGCTTCTGGCGCTCAAGCTCTTACTGTATCTACCAACGGAGCTGATGGATATTCTGTGACAGCAATTGAAAATGACCAATTATCAAGAAATAATACTGCGTGTACCGATGATGGTGTTGGCATCGCAAACTGCATCGTCGATACACTGGGCGATCAGGGTGGTATGGGCCACACAGCAACAGCATATGAAGACTGGACTGTTCCAACTAATAATGGCTTTGCTTACACGCTCGAGAATGTAGATGCTGCTGCTGCTGCGTTTCAATACTCTACGACCGCAGGTGCTTGCGCAGACGCAGGAGACTGTTATAGACAATTTGCAGATTTATATGACTCCACTCCACAAGATCCTGTAGAAATTTTCTCCAGCACTACTGTTGCTGATCTTGAAACAGTAAATGTGTGTTATAAAATCAGCATTGATTCTGTCCAAGCCGCCGGCGAGTACGAAAACTACATCACTTACACAGCTACGGCGAACTTTTAGAAAAAATATATGAAACAACTGCCTGCCACTTTGACAAAAACTCTCTCGGTTATTGCTCTTGCCTCTTTTTCAGCTCTCTTTATTTCTAACTTAGCCTTTGCTCAAAACGCTCCCAGCGCCATGACTATTACCGCTATCCCTCCCCGCCTCGGTGAAGAAGGTATGCTGCGATTAACACCAGGTGAAAAAACACAAACAGATGTCAGAGTGAGAAACTCAACAGATAAAGCCATCACAATCGATTCTTCGGTCATTGATTTCATCGTCGGTGAAGATGGCGTCACCCCAATTCCTCTTGAGGGATCTGAAAATATTGATAACCGTTGGAGTCTTAGCTCTTGGGTCGCCTTAGTTCCAGGCCAACAAGTTGTTCAGCCAAATGAAACTGCCGGCCTAGCAGTTGTTATCGATACACCAATTGACGCCCTTCCTGGTGGTCACTACGCCATGATCACCCATCAACCAGTGTCTGGTGCTCTTGAACTAGACGGTAACGGAGCTGGATCTGGAGTAAATCAGCGCGTTGGCACTCTTCTTTACGCCATCGTTGAAGGACCTATCCAAGAATCAGCCTTCGTCCGCAACTTCACCTTCCCAAGCTGGTCAGAATTCGGACCAGTTCCTTACAACTTTGTAGTTGAGAATGGCTCTGATGTCCATATCAGACCACAGATCGCTATCGAGATTCATAATTTATTTGGTCAAAAAGTTGAAACAATCACACAAGAAACCAAGAATATCTTTCCTCTCGATAGAAGAAGCTTCGAGGGCCAATGGAATCGCATCTGGGGCTTTGGACCATACACTGCCAAGCTCGTCATGAGTTACGGCGCTCAAGGAGCGGTGGTCATCGCTAAAACTAGCTTCTGGTTATTGCCAATCAAACTCATGATCGCCATCGTCACCATGCTCGGTATCTTCATCATCGCTGGTATGTCGATCAGACGACACATTATGCATCGAAAGAATGATCAGTCGAAGCGCATCCAAGAACTTGAGACTCAGGTGAAGCAGATGCAGAATCAGTCAGAGACTGATCAACCACAAAACTAAAATAATGTGTGCTCATTATCCAAACACTCCCTAAGCATCCGAAATAATATCTTTTTCCTTTTTTTTGCCTTGTTTTTTGGCGTTTCAATTGTCTCAAGTCAGGGAATTTTGCCCGGAGAAACAGCGGCCGAACCAAAGATCCGTTCTACCACCGTCTCTGCCCTAGTTGTTGATCACCAAGATCCAAGTACACCAATTCTAGTTAGTCCAAAAGATGGTTCCTGGCTAAGCACATCGAAACCAGAATTCGTCTGGAAACCAGCCACTGATAATGAAGGCGTCGTCAAATACCAGCTCTACATAGACGGCACTCTCCACCAAGACTCAATCTCGCCTGAGAATGGCGAAACCATGAGCTTCACGCCTTCCAATGGTCTCTCTGACGGCTCTCATACCTGGAAAATCGTCGCGCTTGACGCCGAAGGAAACAGTGCAGAGTCTGCGACCTGGAGCTTTAATATCGATACCTTATCGCCTGTTTTTGTGATCACGCAAGTTGGCAATGTCATTGCTAGTATTTCCAGTCAAGATCTTGATACTATCCCGGAAACGGCAATTGAAATTGATTCAGACAATCCAGTTCTGAAAGGAACAGGAGAGGCGAACTCTAGTGTGGTATTAACCATCCGTTTGCCAGATGGAACCACAACTGAAGAAAAATTCGACATCGATGACCAGGGTACTTGGTCGATACAGTTAAAGAAACTTCCCAGAAATCAGATAATTTATCTCGACTTTGCAATTTCTGATCGCGTTGGACACATTAGTATTCTCGAGAATGTGCCGATTATTGTTAAGCCGCTTAGCGTCACCATTCCCCTAATCACCGAACCCATTGAAGTGCCGACCGTTCTTGAACCAATAATTGCTCCAATTCTTGAACCAGGAAAACTCATCGATGAAACTGTGATTGTCCCGAGTGATCTAGATTTACCCAGCTCCCTGCAAGACTTTGTTCAGGCGCTTCCAAGCTTCTTGGTTGGTCCTGCTACCAGAACTTTTCAATTTTCACTGGCCTTTCTCGCCCTAATCATTGCCCTAAGCCTGCCAAGCCTGAAGCTCAGCATCCTCCTAAATCGATTCAAAACTCATACCACCTTTAGCCTGCTTGGGGATATGCTCAGGGTAGTTGGCTTTTGGAAACATGGAAACCCTCAAGGAATAGCCATCGACAGCCTGGAACAAACTCCTGTTCGCTTCGCTAGCGTCATTTTTCAAGGCAAAACTACTGGTGGCCGTCCTCACACCGTGACAAAACTGACTGATAAGCATGGCATCTATAGTCGTCATAGCTTAACCCCTGGCACCTATCAGGCCAGCGTTCTCCAAGAAGAGCACCTCTTTCCGACCATGCTCCAGCCAGACCCAGGCGTTGACTGGCAGCATTACTATCGCGGCACCGCCTTTGAGGTCCCAGAAGCCGACCAAGCTCCAGCCCTGTGTGCCGTTCTCGATCCCATCACTGAAGAGGAAACAGACCAAGCTCGTGGCGACCGAGTCTTAGAGATATCAAATCACAACTGGCCAATCGGAGCCCTGGTGCTAGTCGCTACCCTCTTCACGCCAACCCTTTGGAACCTTTTAGCTGTCGCCGGTTTTGTTTTTAGCTACCTAAATGGCAGAGAAAAGAAAAACGAACTGGAGCTTTTCTTAACCGACGAACAGGGAATTCCCCTCACTTATACGGTCGTGATGATTCATGATAATAAGAGCACCTATCCGGTTGATCTCACCCAAACGGACTCTAACGGAGTCGCTAAACTGGCAGTTCCAAGTGACGCAGAATATGTACTGACGACCATCAAACACGGCTTTAGACTAACGACTGAACCAACCCATCCAGAATCAATTAGAGTCAATCTTCCAACTCACGGACAGCTGAAACTCTCTCTCACTAAAATAAGCTAGAATACTATAGGTTCGAGACCTGTTTTCGCCCTAGTTTTGGGTGTTATACTCTACCTTCGCAATAACTACTGATTAAATATAAGTATAGATACGTATAAGCAGTATTCCCGCATTTTTCCTGTAGTATTAACGCAAGCCTGGTTATTTTTACCGCAAAGTGATTTTTCTGACTATAAATACTACTTTCTGATAGGTTCTAGAATCAATTCTTGAGTAAAATAACCACACCCGAAGGAGTCAGGTTCATTTTCAGCTAGTTAGTAATGGAAAAAATGTGGCCGTTACGGGCTCGCCCCTACATACTTTGATCTATTTTCACATCAAGTTCCCGCCTGTAAAATCAATCCAGGCGAAAAAGACTTATAGTGTAAGGAGTCGCTGTATTATTATCAGAACTTCGCTTCCCCTGGGACTGCCTGGAAAGTAATAACTACTGAAGCCAACATCGATAGTCAAGGCTGAAAGCAACCGATCAAAGAGTGAAGGAATGCGAGCTTTTTGTTGAATGGTCAATCGCGAAGAGCCATTTTCATCCCCTAGCAATTGCCTAGCTTCTTTGCTAGCTCCAGAGTAGATATCTATCAGCGACTCCAGGGTGTATTTTTCTACTACTATCGGACGCTCTGTTCCAAACTGCCACTCTGCCACACCAAAGCACAATACGGCCCCTATGTAGAGCCTCTGAAGCGACTCTAAGACTACGGCTGGCAACTGGCGAGGATACAGATAAACACCTCTACTTAAGGCCACGGCTCTGTGTTCTAAGAGAAGAGATCGCAGATATCTGAACTGCAGATCACTCTTGGGAGCTTGGAGAAAGACTAGACAGACCCAAGAACCGTCCCAATCATGCCACGAGGGATTCAGAGAGGGGAACAATCCTACTAAGGCGTTTTTGCCGTCATTGGTGAGGTAGTATCTTTTCTTACCCTGAGCCCGCTCACTACTGATCAACAGCTTCTTCTCTAAGACATGGAGTAAAGACCTGAAACCAGAGTCAGAGAGGTCTGGAACTAACTTCCTTAGTTGGGCAACTGAAAGTGAGAGCGGTTGTTTAAGACCTTCTGTAAAGAGAGACAAGAGGAGTATTTGTGAGTTCTTTTTCATGATTTTTTGCTCTTATCTGGTTATGGTCGTTCTTTCACGGGTTAGCTTCGTACAATCTGCTTACTCCCGCAGTATATTCGTCAGTATATGTATAGCATAAACAGGCATATGCCGAGTTGTTCACACTTGACCTACCCGAAGCCCTACTTTCTTCATTTGTAAGCAGATTTTCTGCCTCTTTATAAGGATTCCCGCCTGGTAGAGCCTCCTTTTTGTTCACTTGTTTAAATAGTACTTCACAAAGAATCGATTTACAAGCAGTATTCACACTGGGTGTAAATCCGTGCATAACCACCCCCTTACTACCTCGACAAGGCCTGCTACCACAAGTGGTGCTATAAATTGACCTCTTCTGATCACAGTGAAAAGTTGTGAAAGCTGTATGTACCACTACTGCCTTTTCCCCAAGTGAGGCTTGTTAACTTTCTTGAGGGAATTCCCCGAGTAACTGCTTGTTGACCCGTAGAACCAGGCTTTATAGACTGATTGCACACCAGATAACATGTCTAATGAATCTGGTACGAAACATAAACCGAAACTAGTACGAAGTAACCTAAATGCCTGCCAACAAAACTCATATCACGAGCATTCTCCAGTCGTTTTCCACATACTTGGAAATGCGCCAGGTTTCTGATGCCGTTGCAGAGGATGCAGTTCTCTTCTTCGTCGAGTACCTGCGTAAAAAGCCCTCTTTGACCTCCTGGAAGCCAGAAGACGTGGTAACATTCGCGAAAAAAACCAAGACTGGCACTCAGAATCAAAAACAAGCTATTTCCCTAGTGACCCAGTTTGTCACTAACTTTCCACCCCACCAGGCGAACGTGCTTCTCCACCAATACCTTCTGGCACTGAAACATGACGGCTGCTCAGAGGCGACGATTAGAAATTATCGCAGTGACATCAAACAATTCATGGCGTTTCATAACGCCACAGAGCTCACAGAAATCATCACAAAACCCAAAGTCCTCGAGTTCCTACATCATGAAAAAGATAAGCACCTCAAGTTAAGCTCAATTAAGCGAAAACTGGTCAGCATCATCCAAATCGCTGAATGGGCGGAGCGTGAGAATCTTCCCGTCAAGTCAAGCCAAGAGCTCAAAAAACTCTCCTCAGATCTGGAGAAACTCCTCAGCTCCCATAAAAACCCCGCGCGCGTACATAGTCGACCCAAGAATACCGTCAAACATTGGTCGATGCCTCTCAAACATGCGCCCAGCGCCAAAATGCAGTCAATTCTCCAGTCACCCTTTAAGCCTCACTCTGGTTCCCAGGCGAATCAAGACTATAGGGCCAGGCTCCAGGCAGGCATGTCAGAACTCTCCAAGAGAGTCCAGGATAAAACCACAGGCCGACTTCTCCCCTGGCTAAACCTGGCGATGATCCTCCTCTTTTTCATCGGCGGCAGCTTCTTGGCCTATCAACAGTTCTTCACTAAAGTCGATTCTCCCCTGGCTTTCCCAACTACGCCAGTCAGACCGAACCGCGTTCTCTCCTTCCAGGGACGACTGACCGACACCGCCCAGAATCCAGTTGTCACCGCCACTGACTTCCGCTTTAGACTTTTCGACAGCGGACCAGGAGTTGGAGCTGGCACAGAACTATGGGACTCTGGAACTTGTAGCGTCGATCCCGACCAAGATGGTATATTTGCCACTGGCCTCGGCGATGCCGTAGCGGGTTGCGGAGCAGAAATTGGCGCTGATGTCTTTACCGAAAACAGCAATGTCTGGCTCCAGGTGGAAGTCGAGACAGAAGTTCTTGATCCAAGACAACAGATCAAGAGTGTCGCCTATGCCTTGAACGCAGAAACAGTTCAGGGTATTCCTGTTTCCGCCACAGGATCAGCAAATGCCAACACCTTGATCATGATGAATGAGAGTGGTGAAGTCGTCCTTGGTGAAGTTTCACCAACAATTCGCTCTGAGAGCGGGACGTTTTCGATAGAGGCCCAGGGGCTGCTGCTTAAAACAAGCAGCGGGAGTAATGGCGACATAACTTTGTCGCCAGACGGTACTGGTGGGGTAAGAGTAGAGTCGGACCTCACCAGTACCGGATACTTCGCTGCCCCTGGTGCAACCCTCTCTGCTACGTACGCAGGAGGGACGGCCCTGACACTTAAAGCAGGCCCCAGCGCAACTGGGGATATTGTACAGTGGAAGACCTCTGGTGGTACAGCCCTAGGAATTATTAACTCGGCGGGGAACATCGGCGTCGGTACTACCAGCGCCCCCTACCCCCTGACTGTTTCAGGCAGTGGCTTAGTTGGCAGTGTTTATCTAAACAGCAACAACATCGGTCTCACCACCGACAGCGATCTTATCGCTCTCGCTAACAACGTAGTCACCATAAATGGCGCCCTAACTACCACTTCCGCTATATCGGCCCCTACTACTACAAACACTATCAACGGCCTTGTAATTAATTCTGGATCAATTACGACGGGAACTTGGAACGCGACAACTATAAGCCCAACAAAAGGTGGAACTGGC
>CAZPFX010000015.1:0-22512 GCA_964586055.1 uncultured Pseudomonadales bacterium
GGTTATAGTGATCCTCGTGTGTTTTGTGGAAGACACCGGGCTTATCGGATAAAAGCTACTCTGGGGATAACAGAGTCATCACGCCTAAGCGTCCCTAGCGTCGGCGTGGTTTGCTACCTTAATTAACATTGGGGTCCCATACGAGAAATTGTATGGTGCTGATTTAGGAAATTGTTGCTCAAACATTTCACTAAATAAACATTGAGCTCATAACGGTGAACCCTTCTGGTTCTCACATCTGTAGGAAGCATGGTAATACCGTGGGAAGTCTAACTAAGTACTACAAACGACTCAAAATGTGTTGTAGATAAAATATTTAGTTATGACCCCGTATCGACTTGAGAGAATAGGACGTTATAGTCTCTCAGATAGAGTTAAAGAAAAACGCTACAGACTAAGTTTTTCTAAGTATAGAAATATACACTTTATAACACGCTCGTTCCGTAGTTGATGAGTCAACCGGAAAAGGTATAGTCAGGCATATATGAAAGTATATGATTTTACGCGATGTCGGCTCATCGCATCCTGGGGCTGTAGAAGGTCCCAAGGGTTAGTCTGTTCGCCTATTAAAGCGGTACGTGAGTTGGGTTCAGACCGTCGTGAGACAGGTCGGCCTCTATCCGCCATCAGCGTTAGATGATTGAAAGATTTTGCCCCTAGTACGAGAGGACCGGGGTGAGGGAATCCCTAGTGTTTCTGTTGTTGCTGTCAAGCGCATTGCAGAGTAGCTACATTCTTGTTGGATAACCGCTGAAAGCATATAAGCGGGAAGCCATTCTTAAGATTAATCATCTCCATTAGACCCGTGGGAGACTACCACGTTGATAGGCCGTCGGTGTAAGCCTGGTAACAGGTTAAGCCTAACGGTACTAAGTGTCGATAGAACATATAAATAATGATCAGTGTTGCCAAACGCGTATTTTGTGGTTGGCATTGCATCATGACGAATCTTCACTTGTTTAAGAGCGCTAAAGCACTTTTAACAAGATATAATACACAACGAACGCTGTGTTCTGGTCTCCAGAGCGGGGTGGAACCAACTCTTCCCTTCCCGAACAGAGTCTTGAAACGCCCCAGCGCCGACAATACTGCATGGGCAACTGTGTGGGACGATAGGTCGAGGCCAGAACAGAGCGTTTTTTTGTGGAAAAAATATATTTTGAGTTAACTATTTAAGCTGCTTCGTCTCTGGCCAATTCGCTAGAAATCCAGAAGCTCCAAGCTCCAGAAACTATAAAGAATAGACCGCCGAAGATTAAGGCTAAGGTCGTACCAAATGATCCAGAGACAGGAATGCCACTGGCTGTTGATGGGTGGCTTGGTCTAGCGCTTGGCGTTGCAGAGGCTGATGGGCTGGCGGTTGCCGAAGGAGAGGCCGTAGCAGAGCTTGTAGCCCCACCAATTGGGTAAGGATTTTGAGTTCCATATGGTTGAGCTTGGGCGAGCTGGGTGCTGGTATCTGCAACTGTGAATGACTTGGTTTTTGTGACGACTTCACCCGTTGTTGGATCGGTATAACTGTAGGTGACTGTATGTTCGCCAGGCTCTAGGTTTTTTCCAAGAGCAGCTAGATCGAGAGTAAAAGCACCGCTCTCATCAGAAGTTACCTGTTGGGTAATTTGGGTTTCAGAATGAATTTCAAAAGTTAGAACTGTGTTAGCAGGAACTTCTCCAGTGAATTTTGGGGCAGTGGTTGTAATAGCTTCTTCTTCTTCGGAATCAAGGTCTACAACTACGACTTCTGGCGCTGCGTTTGCGCTTTTTGAAGCCTCATCAGTATCTAATGTTTCAGTTACTTTTACAGAGTCACTGAGCAATCCAGTTAGCTGGCCTGACTTACTAGAGTCAACACTACTTGTATTTTCTGAAGCAACTTTAGCCTTTTCAGCAGCTTCAGTGGCAACTTCATATATTTCAGTTTTCTTTCCAGAGTCTGGAGCCTGAGCTTTAGCCATATCAGGAGGCGTCTCCTTACCAAAAGTCAACGTTGCTACTGGTTGGGCCTCGCTAACTAAAGTTGAGTATTGAAGCTGTTGGTTTGCCTGCGATCCTTGAGCCAATATTTGAATCTTCATGTCATCTGTTATTTTTGCATAGCCAGCACCGTCTGGAGTTCTGGCGTTGGAGAGAGGGATTGCCCAGCTTCCAGAGCTTTTTACCTGAGCAGATAAATCTCCAGATCCTTCAACGGTGACGTAGACGATGGCCCCATCGGCTGGAGCACCAGATTCCGTGCTGACAGTACCATAAATTGTTTTGGCAGCGGCTGGGGGGCCACCACGCTTCGCAGTGGTGACACTAAAGACTTTGCCGCCGTTATCGAAAGTGGCTCCGTTATCAGTGCTTAGAACGTAATAATAGGTGGTATTTTGTGTTAAGCCATTAACACTGATGTGATGGGTGGTGAAGGGAGAGGTTGACCCAGAGAGTTGATTTCGATCGTCGCTGGCTTGTAGCTTCAGTTTATTTTCGACTTCGCCGTACTTTACAGATCCAATGGCTGGGCTTGAGGTTGTGAAAGAAACTGTAAAACTGGTGTCGGTTATATTTGTTAGACGTACGTTGGTGGGAGTAGTTTCTGGAGCAGCTCTAGGTGCAAATACTCCAGAGCCTTTGCCCAAAAAGATTGTTCCAACAACTAATCCAATCACAAGAACGCCTAAGCCAATGAAGGTAGGGATTCTTTTCTCCAGAAGAGAAAATTGTTTTAGTTGAGAAGATAATTTAGACTTTTCCATCACAAATATAACCAGAGAACTGGCGTTGTTACTACTGTAGTGAAATAGTCTGGTAGACGCAATGCGAAGAAGATACGAACTAGTAGATCATTCTATAACAGAAGTGGCCGAAGTAGTCGCTGCGGTAGATGCTTTTGGTTTTGGTGTTTCGCTCATGGCCTCAATTTCGGCATCTGTGGTAGTTATTGGAACAATAATTTGCTCACTGGAACGACTGACTTTCGCAAACTTATAAATTGGAAATGATTCTAGCTCCTGCTTTGAGAATGACTGTCTTTTTTCAAGAAGCGCGAAGGCATCTCTGTCGATGGTAGGGTTAAGCGGCTTTGCTAATTGAATTAAACTAGCATCAGTTTGTTTTTCTTGAGTCGTTGAAAATAGTGAAATCACTAGCCAGAAGATCATGCAAACAAAAAGTAGCACGATTATCGTCAAAAACTGCTGGTTTTTTTGTAAGCGTTTAAGGTCTTCTGAGAATGAATTTTGCATAATTATTTATAGTAGGGTACGTTGACAGCAATTCTAGCTGAAAGTGTTCTATTACCGCGATTATCTCTTAGATCAAAGCTAACAGATTGGACGATAAACAATCTTCGATATTTTTGGAGTGACTCAACAAAGGCTCTAATAGAAGGATAGTCGCCAGTGAGACTAATGCTAAAACCCAAGTCTGTCTGTTGGGGAGCTGCGGATGGCTCAACTTCGTTTGGAACTTGACTAACAGAGAGGGCGGTAAGAATTACAGAATTGTCTGTGGCGAGTTTTTCAACGATTTTTAGAGAGGTGATCAGCTCGGGCTTACTTGGAATGGCTTCCTCTAGAAGGGGCAATTTATCTTGAATTATTGAGTATTCCGCCTGGGCAGTGCTAAGAGCAGCGGCTTTTTGACCCAATTGTTCTGTAAGGGTTTTTTTCTCGTCTATTTCCTGAATTAGCTCAGTCATGGTTATAATTGTTGGTTGAACTGCAAAAACTCCTAAGAACAAAACCAAGCCAAGTGAGAGCACCAGATCTAAAGAAACTCGCGCCACTGGATTTTGGTAGAAAGAGTTTAGGGCGCTAGCTAGTTGTTTTTGTTTTGTTGATATTCTCATGATTCAATTATTTTTTTGCTGGCGATAGCTTTGCAGGAGCCAGTGTTCTTGCTGTTAAGGTGAAGGTGAATCCTGGCGTATTCTTTTCAGCTGACTCTATTTTGCCAATAGTTATTGATTGAAATAAAGGTGAAATTTGCAAGTTAGTAATAAAAATATTAAAGACAGACTGAGATGGGGCAGTTGCTTCAATGTTTATGCTTCCTGGATTAATTGTGAGTTTATCGAGAATTACAGATCTGGGAGTAACGGCACTAAGCTGTTCGAAAACATCCGCCATGTTTTTAGTTTGTTCTAGCTCAGTATAGTCAGTGATTTTTGATTGGATTGTCCTAATATCAGATTCAAGGGTGCCGTAGGAAAGAATGACCGATTTTTTTCTTTCAATGTCTGAGTTGAGATCGGTTAGTTGTCTGTCGAGAGTGAAGCGAGCGGCAAAACTAATGATGACGATTAGCTCTGTGAAAATTATTATGTATCTGCCTGCTGATAAGGCCCAGCGCAGAGTTTTCCCTATGGCAGTCTCGTAGAATGGGTCGCGAGGGACAAGATTTATGTTGATTGGCTTAACTCTCTTTGGCATGGCAGGCTACTCCATTGTACATGAATATCCCTACACAGATCCATCATCACCTGGCTCGATGATAACCTCTGGCATTTGCGATACTTTGCGAGTGGCAGCTCCGATTGAATCCAACATTTTTGTGACCAAGGTGAGTTCTTTTACATCAAGCAGAGCGGAAAAATAAATGTAAACAAGCGTGGCAATCGTGCCAGTAGTGGCGGTCAGACCTATGAGCTCGATGGTTTTACTCGTGTCAAAAATCAATTCGTCGAGGATTCGAAATGGCAGGTATAAAAATACAGCCATAAAGAAAGTTGCTAGGATCATTTTGGCTTGATCAATAATGAAAACTCTGCCAAAGATTTTAGGAACTTTTTTGTTTAGGAAAAAGAGAAACAAGCCCAATTCAATAATGGCGACTATAGCTGTGATCACGGCGAGTCCTAACACTCCAAAATTTGTGAAAAACACGACTCCAGCAGCTCCAACCAGATATAGACCTACCGTAATCACTGTTATTAAAAGAGGAGTTACCGTATCTTTTAGAGAGTGAAAGGCTCGAACTAATAGCTGAACCATTGCCTGAGCAGGGATAGATAAGGCGATTAAAGCCACAGCTCTTGCAATCATCAAGGTTGTCTCCCAAGGAAGGTTGCGGGTTCCGAAAACTAGACGTACCAGCGGAACACGCAGAATTAACAACATTATCGCAGCCGGCAATGCAAAGAATGATATTTGATTGAGAGAGTGAACAAGCAAGCTTCTGAATCTGGTTTGGTCACTTTTAGCAGACTCGTCAGATAAAAATGGCAAAGATGCCTGCCCGATTGGGACGCCAAAGAGTCGGATAGGTAGCACCATCAGATCTAGAGCATGCTTAATAACAACATAGCTTAGATTTCCAAGCGAGGTCGCAAAAAATGCCAAAGATAGTCTTTGTAGCTCGGAAGCCCCCACGGTTAGCATTCTTGGTGGGATGAGCTTCAACAAAGTTTTGCTTTCGGGTAGGGAGAAGTCCATCGACCAGCGGAATCTAAAACCGAGTTTGAAAACAAAAGGAATTTGAATCATCAAATGTAAAAAAGCGCCAAGACAGACGCCAATTCCTGCGGCGTATATTCCGAAAGTTGGAGCAAGTAGGAAGACCCCGCTAACAATGCCAATATTGTAAAGAATTGGGGAAATTGCTGGAATGATAAATCGTTGATAGGACTGGAGCATTGAGGCCATAATATTTGACGCGGCAAAGAAAAGTTGTGCTACCAACATAATTCTTGTTAAGTTCACAACAATGATAATTTGTTCTGCCGTGAAAGCGTCTCCAGTTCTGGCGATTGTTAGAGGTTTGGCAAAAATTCCGACTAGGAGGGCAATAATGCCAAAAACTACTAGGAGGACGGTTAAGACAACTGAGGCGAGATGGAAGGCTTCTTCTTCATTGCGCTTTTTTACTTTTGCAAAAAGAGGGATGAAGGCTGCTGAGACTGCCCCGAGCACGATGAGTTGAAACAGCATGTCTGGAATTTGAAAAGCTACTAGAAGAGCTTCGTAGGCTTCCCTAGATGTTTGAGAGGTGAAGAAGTATGAAATTAGTAAGCGACTTCTGACTAATCCAGCGATAGATGAGGCTATATTGGCAATAGTGATGATAAAAGCTGCCGAAAGAATACTCGACTGTTGTTGTTCAAGCCAGCGCAAATTGCCATTGAATAATTTTGGAAGACTAAGATTGCCGAACATGTCATCTATTATACCCATAATTGAGATTGAAAAAATGGGTATACTTGGCTATAATCGTTGCCTTACTACACGAAAGATCGTATGCCAATACTTAAGAGTTCAAAAAAAGCGTTAAGAAGTAGCACCCGCAAAGCTGCTATTAATAACGTTACCAAGTCCAGAATGCGCTCCGCTATCAAAACTTTGGGTGAAACTAAAACTGTAGAAGCTCTTTCAGACACATATAGAAGAGTGGATAGAGCAGTTAAAAGCAAATTAATTCATAAAAATGCTGCCGCCCGACTTAAGAGTCAGGCCTCAAAACTTGCAAAAAAATAATTGCGACGCGCAATTTAGGCTAACGTATGTCATCTGCTCGCTTAGTGCGAAATTTTTCAATCATAGCTCACATTGATCATGGTAAGACAACTTTAACTGATCGATTGCTCGAACAATGTGGTCAAGTTGATCATCAACACGTTCACGACAGAGTTATGGACAGCAACCCAATTGAACAAGAGCGCGGCATTACCATTAAATTAGCTCCCGTTCGCCTGAATTATCTAGCAAAAGACTCTCAAAGATACACCCTCAACCTAATTGACACACCTGGACACGTAGATTTTGGCTATGAGGTCAGTAGATCCTTGGCTGCTTGTGAGGGAGTTTTGTTAGTTGTCGATGCTTCACAAGGTATCCAAGCGCAGACACTCTCGACATTTTACAAGGCAGTTGATCTTGGCTTGAAAGTTATCCCAGTTATAAACAAAATTGACCTTCCCTCTGCTGAAGTAGATAGAGTCTTACTTGAAGTTATGGAGCTATGTAAGGTTTCAGAGGACGAAATTCTGAGAGTCTCAGCTAAATCTGGTTTGAACATAGAAACTGTTCTAGAGGCAGTGATTGAGAGGATCGATCCTCCTGAGGATACGATAGATAAACCACTGCGCGCTTTGTTAATTAGCTCATACTTTGACCAGCATCAGGGCGCTATCGCCTTGGTTAGAATTGTTGATGGACGACTTCGACCTGAAAAACTTCAGTTCATTCAGTCTGGGACAAGTTTTTTTCCAGCTGAAATTGGCATTTATACCCCGAAGCAAGAAAAAATCTCCGAGCTTACCTCTGGAGAAGTTGGCTATGTGGTCACGACTCTCAAGGATGTTAGGTCTCTAAAAATTGGTGATACTTTAACGGTTGCTTCACGACCTGCCACCGAGACCCTACCTGGTTATAAAGAGCCTCAGCCCTTGGTTTTTTTCGAACTTTATCCGATTGATGCCGCTGATTACAGTGCTTTGTTAGACGGCTTAGAAAAGCTCGCCTTACGCGACGCAGCCATACAATATTCCAACACGCACTCTTCAGCCCTGGGAAGCGGCACGAGAGTTGGCTGTCTTGGTTTGCTTCACGCTGAGATTGTGGTTGAGCGCTTAAAGCTTGAGGCTGGCCTTGATTTATTAGTTACTCGGCCCACAGTGCCCCATACAATTACCTTGACTGATGGCTCTGAGAAAGTGGTGCGGACGGCGCAGGAGTTTCCCGATCCAAGTTCTATCGCCAGCGTTACTGAGCCAATGGTTGCTGCGACTCTCATTACCCCTGTTAAATACATGAGCAAAATTCTTGATTTAGTCCGCGAGAGACGAGGCCGATATGATTCTAGCGATCACCTTGGAGATCGGGTAGTTTTGCATTGCACCATGCCTCTTAGTGAACTTATTACCGATTTGCATGATGTGATCAAATCAGTCAGTTCTGGATATTGTTCCCTAGAGTATGAGGTGAGCGGTCATCAGGAAGTAGACGCGGTTTTGGTAAGCATTCTTCTTAATGGTGAAGAAGTGCCGCCGTTGGGATTTATTTCTGTGCGGGATTACGCAGCTAGTCGTGGTCGTAAGCTCGTCGCCCAGCTGAAAGACTTGATTCCAAGACAGTTATTTTCTGTCCCAGTTCAGGCGACAATTGGTGGCAATGTTATTGCTCGTGAGACGATTTCTGCTTTGCGAAAAGATGTTACGGCTAAGCTCTATGGCGGAGATGTTACTCGTCGAAAAAAGCTTTTGGCAAAACAGGCAAAAGGCAAGAAAAGAATGAAAGCTTTTGGCTCTGTCCACCTTGACCAAGATGTATATTTGCAGCTACTTCGTAAGCCACTTTAACAAAGCCAACCTACCCCTGCTATAATAATCCCGATGCCAGAAGTTTTTAACAGCTCTGATTCCCAAAGCGAGAAGTCGTCTACTTTAGAAGCAACAGAAGAACTTCTGCACGGCGTTCGTAAAAAACGCGTTCACAGGAGAAATGAACACGTGTTTGCCAGTCTCACTCCCGAACAATTAGAAAATAGGAAAAATAAGCGTTGCGTTCATGATTATTCAGAAGTGATGAAGAACGAATCAGTGAAAAAAAATCCTCTTAATGCCTTTTGGACATTTCCTGAAAAAGTAGCTTTCATGAGTCAGTCTCAGGGTGAAGAAATAATTCTTGTTTTAAGGAAGCACCCAATTACCCAAATAAAATGGATAGCAACGGCAATTCTGTTATGTTTTTTGCCAATGTTAATCATAAGCTTGGGCGTGTTTGACACCTTGCCCCTAAGATATCAGCTGGCTATAAATATTAGTTGGTATCTCTTGATAACTGGTTTTGTGGTCGAATCATCTCTGTCTTGGTTCTTCAATGTTTATATCATTACAGACGAGCGAATTGTCGACGTTGATTTTCTGTCTTTAATCTATAGAAATATTTCTACAGCTAAAATTGATAACATCGAAGATGTGACGGCAAGAACTGGTGGGGTGATTAGATCAATCTTTAATTTTGGTACAGTTCAAGTTCAGACAGCAGCGGAAAGAAATGAGTTTGAGTTTGATGATGTGCCCCAGCCCAATAAGGTTTCCAAGCTATTAAATGAGTTAATTTTGGAAGAAGAGAGAGAAAAAATTGAAGGAAGGGTCCAGTAGATGATTGGCAATATCCTACAAGATCCAACTTTTTTGGCTGTTCTCAAATTCCTTTTGATAATAGCCGCGGGACTTTATAGTATTTTTGCCGTGGTGGTGGTAAGACAAATCGCAGTTATGAAAGACACCTTACTTACCAGCTTTTCACCAGTGCTTCTGACTCTAGGCTTTCTCCACCTTGGATTAGCAATATCAGTATTGCTGTTTTTTCTTGTCAGCTTGTGATTAGAGATCGAGTTGTCTCACCCGCAGTTTACCCAAATGCTCGTGATACAATCACGATATGAGATCAATTGCGGTTACTCCAGTAGTTGGCTTGCCGACATTTACAGATTGGTCTCAAGTTGTCGAGATTAAAACTCCCACCGGGGTTTGTATTTTTTCTTTTTCACTTATTGGTCAGTCCGCGAGTGTATTTGGTAGAGAGTTAGTTAGTGATCTTGAAGAAGAGTCACCTAAGGATGCTCAAGGCTTGTATGACTTAGTCCTTGATCTGATCGAGAGAACTAGAAGTAAAAACTGTAGTCTTTCTATTGCGGCGGCTCTGGTCAGGGATAATTTTATAGATTTGGCGGCTAATGATGGATTAGTACTTTTAAAGCGTGACGCCAAAATTGGCACTCTTATTTCACAGTCTGAAGATACTAAGGTTTTAACAGGTTCTTTTGAGCCTGGAGATGTACTGGTTTTAGCTACTCACGAGGCTAGGCAATTTATTCCAGAGCTAGTCCAACAATTTGAGCGCGGTCTAACTACAGAAGCAGTTGTTTCGGCTATTTTGCCAGCGCTTAGAAGCGATGAAGATCTTGCCAGCGCCAGCTTGGCATTTGTAGTGGCTTTAGAAGCTGAAGAAAAACAAGAAGCTGAGGTCTCTATCCCAGAAAAGGGAGTCTTTGTCAGGCTGCCAGAAGTTGAATTTAAAGATGATATAGATTTAGTAGAAACGCTCGAGCCACCGGAGAATACTGGCCAGATTGAGTCTGCCACAAAAACTAGAAAAATCTTTCCAAAGAAAATCATTATTTCAACATCTAAATTGATTGCGAAATCTTTGCTCTCAGTGGTTAAACGTGCCAGAGAGTTTTTGCCCTCATCTGCAGTTTATATAAGAACCGCAAGGCAGTCCGCCTGGAGAAGAAAAATTATTCTCGTGGCAGCGGTGCTGGGTTTGTTGACAGTTGTGATTCTTGGCACTAGGTGGTGGTACATGGCTCAGGTTAGCAAGGCTAACGAGTTAATGGCGCCTTTAAAAGCTGAGCTTGCTTCTGCCCAGGGGCAGCTTGACAATGATCCAATAACTGCAAGACAGCGTGTTGAGGCAGTTGTCGCAGAGTTTCGATCTTTAGCGGCTGTGAATGAGAAGAAACCAATCGTCGGACCAAAAATCGCTGCTGCCTTAGCTGACGCAGAACAGATATCAGTTGAAGTCTCTGGAACCAAAGAGGTTACAGAGCTATCAGTTTTTTATGATTTAAGACTGGCTCAGTCAGATTTTATCGCAGCAGAATCTCATATTGATGGTAAGCAAGGTGTCTTTGTTGACACTGAAAAAAAACAAGCAATTGTTTTAAATCTAGAAACTAAACAGGTGAGTCAGCTTTCACTTTCAAACACACCTGACATTAAGGCTACAACGGTTTTTAATAATAATTTGCTGATATTAGCTGGCGGTTTGTACGAGATTCCCTTTTCTGCGGACTCAGAATCTGTTGAGCTAAAACCAGAGGGAGACTCTAGTCGAAATGGTACGTTTCTTACTAGCTTTGGTTCATATGCCTACATTCTTAATCCAGAAAAAAGAAATTTTTATCGTTACTTAATTAACGGAAGTTCTGTCTCAGATCCAGTCGGATGGTTGGTAGATCCCCTTGATGTTTCTTACGATAGCATCACTTCTATCGCCATTGATGGCGATGTTTGGTTTACAACGAAAGAGGGCGAGTTAAAAAAGTATTCTAGCGGTAGGAAAGCTGCCTTTGAAACCAAGGGTCTTCCAACTCCTTTTTCGACACCGATCTATATTTTCACTAGCGAAAATTTGGATAATTTATTCATTCTTGAGCCAGCCAAAAATCGTGTGGTTTTATTAGATAAGTCTGGCGTTTTTGTGAAAGAAATTACCAGTACGAGTATCGCCACAGTTACAAGCATGATTGTGGATTCTGACGGGAAGACAGCTTACTTAAGCTCTGGATCGCTGGTTTACCAGATTGATCTAACTCAATAACTCCTTGCTCTGAGGTATACTACCTCTAGTATGTTACTAATTCAAAATCGTCGAGCCCGCTTTGAGTATGAACTTGGAGACTCTTATGTCGCTGGCGTGGTTCTCGAGGGACATGAAGTCAAAAGTCTTCGCCTCAAACATGGCAGCTTAGTTGGTAGCTTCGTTAGAGTTACCGATGGTGAGGCTTTTTTGATAAACGCCCAAATTTCTCCCTACTCATTTGCAAATAATCCAGATCATGATCCAAGAAGAACTCGCAAGCTCTTACTGTCAAAACAAGAAATTAGAGATATTGCTCAGAGCGTCCTGATTAAGAATCAAACTCTAGTGCCACTTGCATTTCTTCTCGAGCACAACAAGATCAAGCTTAAATTTGCCCTTGCCGTCGGCCGCAAAAAAGGTGATAAGCGTAAGTACTTACGAGAGCGCGCTGAGAAACGCGATAGAGAAGCCGAGATTTCTTGATAGCTTTCTCTTGCGCTGAGAGTAGATACTCTCTACAATGGGTTTAGCAGAAATAGAGAAAAGGAGATCGTATGCCCAAACGAATTTTTTGGCCAGCAGTAGCAGTAACCATGGGACTAATTTTCTTAGCCTCAAACCTTGGTATGCTGCCCCAGTCACTTTGGAATCTTTGGCCACTTATTTTGATCATTGTTGGTCTAGGAGGACTTTTGACCTCTGACACTGATGAATGGTACACCGTCCCAAAGAAAGCAGCTAAAAAAACTGCTCGAAAAACGAAAAGCGCTCCTAAGAAAAGAAAAGCCTCTAAGAAAAAGTAACATCCACAATCCTGTCCCTGTGGTAGAAGCTGCGGAAACAGTATGCCTTTTAGTAATTCCTTTCAAATAGCTATAGATGGTCCTGTGGCCGCTGGTAAGGGAACAGTCTCTCGGCTAGTGGCTGACAGACTTGGTTTCTTGTACGTTGATACAGGAGCTATGTATCGCGTTGCGGCAATGCTTGCATTGGAAAAAAATTGTTCTCTTGATGATGGTCCAGCTATAGCTAAGATTATTTCAGAAGCAAAAATCGAGATGAACAATCCCAAAGAAGGAGAGAAAGACGGTCGTTTGACAACTGTGGTTGTGAATGACAAAGATGTCTCGTGGGAGATCAGAACAGAGGCTGTTAGTAAAGGCGCATCGACGATTGCTGTTCACCCAGAAGTGCGTTCTGTATTAGTGCAGAAACAACAAAAAATCGCCTCAACACAGAACGTGGTTATGGAGGGCAGAGACGTGACCTACAGAGTTCTTCCGGAGGCTCAGCTTAAGATTTTTCTGACTGGAGATACCACCGTGAGAGCCAAAAGACGACATCTTCAGCTTCAAACTAGGGGTCAGGACACCTCATTTTCAGAGGTTTATCAGGCCATCGTTGATCGCGATACCCATGACACTGAAAGAGCTACGGATCCTCTAAAAAAAATCCCTGAGGCTTGGGAGATAAATACAACAGATTTGAGCATTGAGCAGGTAGTAGATTTAATCGTAAATAAAGTGGCAGCAATGCAGCATCAGGATGCCAGATAAACCAGCGAAGCTTTCAGCTTCTATTCAAGAACTAACAGAACAAATTGAGACTCGACGACAAAAACAACTAATCGTTCGGGAAACTAGACAGAAGCAGGAATCAAAGAAAAAGAAGAGGGCGAGATTTGAGCGCTTAGCGGCGCCAATAATAATGGTTCTTTCGATAATTATTTCTGCCTTAGTACTGCTTTTTGGTCAGTATCTTTAATTTCGAGTCTGAGCACCCTCAAGAATTTTGTCGTTATCAGGCTTTGGCTTAAATTGACTTGGATAGCAAGTTGAGGTTGGTTCTGTGCCAGCTATGAATGTTTCGCTTTTTACTAACGGGCAGCCCGCACAGGTAAGTGTGCCAGTTTTCTTGCAGACTTGAACCTTTGTTATTCCCCATGGGATCGGAAAAACATGAGGGGTTTCTTCACTTAGCTGAGATCTAATGATCTTATTCCAAATTGGTGAGGCACCAGTAATACCAGAAGCCACATAGCTCATCGAGGTGTTGTCGTTATTGCCAACCCAGACAGCGACGACGCGGTCTGAAGTGTAGCCAATTGTCCAGTTATCCCTAAGGTTGTTCGTGGTTCCGGTTTTTACCGCCACTTCTTGATTTGGAATTTGTAGGGTTGAGATTGGTCCAAATGCAGGTGTGCGAGCCTCATTATCTTTGAGAATGTCAGTGACTAGATAAGCTACACGAGGATCAATAACTTGATCACTAGGACAACCTTTTCCATATAAAGCGCAGGTATTTTCATAAAGAACTTTGCCAGAGCTATCGCTTATTTTTAGAATTGGATTTAGTTTTGTGAGTTTCCCTGCGTTGGCAAATACCCCGTAAACCTGAGCCATTTCTGTCATTTTTACTTCTCCACCTCCCAGAGTCAGAGAGAGTCCGAATCGACGTCTATCTTCCCAAGTCGTGATGCCAAGTTTTTCTGCATAATCAAGGAGATTGCTAACACCAACCTGAGCCAAGAGTTTTACAGCCGGAATGTTGTAGCTTGAGGCCAGAGCCTCTCTAAGAGTGACTGCTCCGTGATATTTCCCATCATAGTTCTTTGGACTATATGGCTTGCTTCCAGCTATGTCATAAGTGATCGGAGAATCTTGGATGATACTTGCTGGGGTAAGACCCGAGGCTAGAGCAAGCGAGTACGTCAGGGGTTTAATAGAGCTTCCTGGTTGTCTGTTTCGTATGGTGACATTTACCTGACCATCATGAGCAAAATCAAAGTAATCTTTGCTACCGACCATAGCCAGGATCTCACCAGTTTTTGGATTAGTGATCAAGGCGGCTCCATTAGAAACTCTAAGTCTAACTAGCGACTCGATTTCGGTGGTGACGACGTTCTGGACTCCATTTTGTAGTTCCGCATCCAAAGAAGTGACTACTTCCAGGCCGCTGCTTTGAATAACTTCTTCAGAAAATTGGTCTGCCAAAAGAGCCTTTACGTACATGACAAAATGTGGGGCTGTAATGTCAATGGTGTTGTCTCTAAATGTCAGCGGTGTCTGATAGGCCTCTTTTGCATTTTCTGCATCTGTAGTGCCATCTTCTACCATTCTTCTAAGAACCTCAGCTTGCCTCTGTTTTGCCAATTCAGGATTGGAGCCAAAGGGAGAATAGATTGAAGGAGCGGCAGGAAGGCCGGCGAGCAAAGAGGCTTCTGAAAGAGAGATATCTCTGACTGACTTTCCAAAGTATCTTTGAGAGGCTTCTTCTATTCCGTAGGCAGAACCGCCATAGGCGACTTGGTTCAGATACATCTCTAGAATTTCATCTTTAGTGAATTCGGTTTCAACCATTACCGCTAGAACTAGTTCTCTAACTTTTCGTTGTAATGTTCGCTCAGAAGTAAGCAATCTATTTTTTACTAATTGTTGAGTAAGCGTAGACCCACCCTGAACTACTTCCCCATTTTTGTTTGCGATCATGGCTCTGATGATGCCCCTGAGAGAGAATCCAGGGTGATAATAAAAATTTTGATCTTCGATGGCGATTGTCGCATCAATTACTTGTTTTGGGATTTCGCTTAGAGGCACATAGGTTCGATTTTCATCCTTATAAATTCGATATAAGATGGCGCCGTTGCGGTCTAAGATTCTGGTAGTTAATGATGGCTGTTCTTCTCTCAGAGTACTAACCGCTGGCAAACCAAGAAATATATAGTCATGAATTTTATATGTCCCAACATATATTACGGTTACAGTTGCCAACATGAAGAGACTTTGCAATGGATAAAGAGTTAGTGTTTGCCAGAAAGGTTTGAATATTTTCTTTATTGGCTCTGACTTAAATTTAAGCTTTGGATATCTTAAGCGAATTGAAAACTTTGGAAGTGATGGAGGAGCTATTGGTTTTGGTAGTCTAACTAAATGAGTTATTTTGAGAAACCATTTAATGATTGAGAGCAGTAAGGGAGAGCTAGTTAATTTGGATCGATTCCAGAGGAAAAGGAATCTTTTAACAAGTGCTGTTAATCGTTTTGACTTCTCGTATTGAGCGCTAGAAAAAATCACATGATATTTTTGTTCGCGAGCGTGGAGCAAAAGATAATTACGTAATTTTATTGATTTTTTAGCTTCAGGTTTTATTCGTCTCATTCCGGCGAATGGTATCATGACCAGCGCCCTTAGACAACTCGAGAAATTATTGCCACTTTTATTAATGAAAGTATGTTCTTAATCCAACTTTCGTTGAATGATGTCCCAAAGTTCGCGATCTGAGCCCTCATAGCCCAATGCCCAAATGGCCACTCCAGCAAGATCCAGCTGATTTACATAGTCGAGCTTGTAAGAAATTGATCGAGAGTTTTCATAGTAAACGACAAAGGTTTCGCCATCTTCTATATAAGAAATATATGGTGAAAGAGCGTCTTCATTCCAGTGCTCCATAACTCGCAACTCCTCTTTCCTTGCTAAAAGTTCTTTAACTCTTTCTATTGAGGCAGTATTACCCGTGTCTGGGAATGCATGGGATTGGGCATCACGGGAAGTTGTTTGCCACTCGTATCCATAGAAGGGAATTCCTAAAAGCAGCTTGCTGGATGGGACGTATGAAAGAAATGTTCTTAGGTGCTCATTTATGTCTCCGTCCCAAAGCTTATCGCCGCCAAAGAGCGGGGCCACTGGACCAGCTTGCGGTGAGCTTCTACGATGAAAGTCATAAGCCATGACAACAAAATAATCAATGTGATCGGCAAGGGCGGGGATATCCCACAGCTGCTTATTATTTGAGGCGCTAGCATAAACGTCAACACTCAGAGAGATTGATCCATAGTGAGCGTCGAGATGAGACCTAAGGTCCTTAATAAATTTGGTAAATTGATCGCGCTGTTTCTCAGACGGTGTGCCATTTAGCTCAACGTCGATATTGATGCCACTGACTGGGTAGGCTAGTAAAATATTATCGAGAGTTTCAAATAAGTTCAGCTGTGCTTTTTCAGAGCCTAAGAATTGGGCAATGTCGTCTGCATAAAATTGGGATAAGACTAATTCGAATTGAGTATCTTGATCACCAGCCAAGTTAATAATATCTAGCAGGGTGTCGCTATTGAGTTTTGCGTATCCCGGTTCTGTGCTGCCGTCTTCACGCAGGCGAAGCTGGCCGTCAGGGTTAATTGCCAAAGCAAAATAAGCCAGGTGAGAAAGCTCTGGTTGTAAGACAACAGTGTTTAAATTCCAGTAGGGCAAAAACCCATACACGACTTTATCGCGAGAATGAGGGAGTTCCGAGTGACGAAGAAATCGAAAAGAACTTAACGACGACATAGGTGAGGTTAGGGGAACATCCCAGAGCCACCATAAAGCTAATGCTCCACCACTAAAAATTGCGCAAAGGGAAAGGACGCTAATTTTAAGGTGCCATTTGTGGCTAGCAACCCACTTTGAAAAGCGCTTGAGAGCTTTGTCAGGTTTTGTTGTTGGTTTATTAACCGCCTTGTTGAAGCTAGCGTAAGGCATTTTTAGTTACTCCCATATTCCGGCAGCGAGTAATCACTTGGAACTGTCTGTTGTTCATAAAGGACTTTGCCATCCTCAGAAACTGGCCTAGAGCAGTCAGCACAATAATAATCTGTAACTGGATCCTTATAAATAGTTCTTTCTTCAAGAACTAAACCATCGATTTGTTGTCCGGGAGGAGGAGGTAGGCCAGTGTTTGGGTCGATCCATACGTTTTGTTTTTCAATCACTGATCTTGATGGCCGACCTTCATTCCAATAAAGTTCTTGATCTCTTGGCTGACAGGTATCTCCTGGAGTTGGCGGGAGGCCGTGGGCACAAACCTGAGCTGAAGAGACACTAGGTGGTTTTGATTGCCAGACCGGTTCTTTATCAGCTAAGACATAGGTCATTAAGTCATGGAAAATAGGAGAGGCTCCGGTAACACCAGAAACAACATTGCTCATCCGAGTGTTGTCATTGTTGCCTACCCAAGCTGCGACTAGATACTCCGGTGTGAAGCCGATCGTCCAGTTATCGCGAAGGTCGTTGGTAGTGCCGGTTTTGACACTAACGACCTGGTTAGGAATGACTAAATCGGAGCGAGATCCAAAGGCCCTCTCTCTGGCTTTGTTATCTTGTAAAATATGGCTAATTAGATAGGCGGGCGCTCGATCCATTACCCGGGTAAGTTCCCCAGCCTGCGATTCCGCGAACTCAGTCAGAAATTCGAGATCAGCCACGCGGCGCTCTGAATCTAGTTCGTAGTGGATGTTGCCAAGGTAATCTTCAACTTTAAGAAGAGGGGTGAGCGGAGATTTAACGCCTTGATTAGCCAATGTTCCAAAAGCCTGAGCCATGTCTATCATGCGAACTTCTCCACCTCCGAGGGTTAAAGATAAACCATAGCGACTCGGGTCGTTCCAAGTGGTAATTCCCATGGCTGTCGCCTGATTAATAAAAGTTTCTATGCCGATCGTTCGGAGAGCTTTAACTGCGGGGATGTTGAGAGAGTTGCCTAGCGCTCTGCGCACGGTGACAGAGCCAGAAAAACTTCCATCATAGTTTTTTGGACAATATGGTTTTTGTCCCGCGACTGTAAAACAAGTGGGTGAATCGATTAGAATGCTTCCAGGATTTAAAGTCTTTTGTTGAAAAGCTGTCGCATACATGAGTGGTTTGATCGAACTGCCTGGCTGTCTTTCTGCAATAGTTACATTTACTTGTCCGTCACGTTCTGTGTCAAAGTAATTTCTGCTACCGACCATAGCGAGAATCTCACCAGTATTAGGTTTGGTTATTAAAGCAGCCCCGTTTCCAACTCTGGCTCTTTCTAAAGTGGCAAGCTCAGCACTCACGGAAGCCTCAGCCACTTGTTGAAGATCAAAGTCTAGGGTTGTCGTAACGCGCAACCCACCGCGCTCAACTGTGTCAACTCCGTACATTTCATAAAGTAAATCTCTGACATAAAAAACAAAGTGAGGAGCCTTAATGTCATTGCTGGAAATGGCAAAAGTTAAAACATCGCTACTAGCGCCCGCTTCCTGAGCAGGGGTAATGTATTTATCTTCAACCATGCGTCTGAGAACTGAAGCCTGTCTCTCCTTGCCTTTTTCTGGTGTAGATCCAAAAGGGGAATAGGTTGTAGGAGCTTGAGGCAATCCGGCCAGAAGGGAGGCTTCTGATAGGGTTAACTCAGTGGCTGATTTATTAAAGTATGTTTGCGAAGCAGCTTCTATACCGACGGTTGTGCCACCGTAAGAGACATAGTTTAGATACATTTCCAGAATTTCATCTTTGGTATAAAAAAGTTCGGTAATAACGGCCAAGACTGCTTCTTTTATTTTCCTCTGAAATGATCTTTCTCTTGTGAGTAGAGCGTTTTTTACTAATTGTTGGGTAATGGTGGAGCCACCCTGCATGTGGCCACCCCTTAGATTAGTAATCACAGCTCTAGCAATGCCGACAACATCGAAGCCAAAATGGTTGTAGAAATGTTGATCTTCAATCGAGATGGTGGCCTGTTTCACATATTCTGGGAGTGCCTGATAATCAACGGGAATGCGGTATTCATCAGCAAAAATCTCATAAAGCAAAGTACCCTTGCGATCAAATATCTGAGTACTAACGGCATAATTGTCGCCAGTTCCAAGTTTTCTAGGAGAGGGAAGATCTCGGAGTAAATACACAAATCCTGCGATTCCAACAATAAAAATGACAAGGGCAGCCCAACGAAGAATAGGATGAGGCAACACTCTATTTATTATGCGGATTGGTAGCCTTACTAAAAAAAGCAAAATACGACGGAACCAATGATTTTTTTGGCCTTTATTGGAGCCTGTTAAAACCTTCAGTAGTCTTGAGCTGATCTGGGCTGGGCGTTTTTTGTTTCGGTACTTTCTTTTCATTTGGACTCTGAGCATACTAGTGTAGCAGATTATGATTTCACCTCAGGAACTTACAGAAGAACTGAATGGATCTTGGAGTTCATACGTGCTTCCAGAGCTTAGAGACTTCGTAACTATATCTTTGAATCTATATGAGAGAGAGTGTCGTGTTGAGTCTAAGCTCACCGATTATTCTTTCATAGTTTTTCCAATGGCAAAGGCTTATGAAGGTTTTCTAAAGCAATACTTTCTCGACCTTGGATTAATTTCAGAATCGACTTACTTTAGTCGCCGCTTTCGAATTGGTCGTGCTTTAAATCCTGATGTCCAAGAAAACCAACGAGACAAGTGGTGGCTTTATGATGACGTAGCTCATCAATGTGGCGTGGCAACAGCCCAGTCGCTTTGGACTACTTGGCTTGAGAGTCGGAACCGTGTTTTTCACTATTTTCCAAAGAAGCATCAGTCTGTTTCCCTAGGGCAAGCAGGGCAACATTTAGCAACTATTGCTGGCTCGATGCGCAGCGCTGTAACATGTCAAGCAGGGCAACTTGGTGTTTCTGCTTGATCGAGTATAGATCATATGCGTATAATGACGCCTCATCTTATGTTTCACTCTTTTGTATATCGTAATATAACAATATCTGGTTTGCCTGGTTCTGGCTCGACCACTCTTTTAGACGGCATTAGAGAAGCCCTGAAGTTTGATGGCTGGGTTGGCTATAGTGGTGGTGCCTTCATGAGAGAGTATGCCAAGGAAAAAGGTCTACTTGATGCAGAGGGCTTACTCCATCACAGTGCGGGTGCTTACTCTGAAGATTTTGACAGACAAGTGGATTACGGAATGAGAGAGAAATTAACAGTGGAAGAACATTGGATTATTGAGTCATGGCTCAGTGGTTTTATTGCTCAGCAAGTTCCTGGTGTATTTAAAATTTTAATGAAGTGTAGTGATAAATCAGTTAGGGTTGACAGAATTGTAAATCGCGATGGAGTAACTCCTGATGAGGCAATTAAGAACATGAACTATCGCCATCAGACCAATCTTGCCAAGTGGAAGGGCATGTATTCCAAAGAATGGAATGAATGGGTGATAAAGCCAGGAACTGTTTCTTCTAGCGCACCGATTGATTTTTGGCGTGAAGATTTGTACGATCTAGTGGTAGATACCTATACCACCAACCAACAGGAATCGTTGGAGCAAGTCATTCATGCCGTCACCAGCTCGAAGTAGTAGTAAAAAGAGCTCGACCTCTAAAAAAAGACGTCCAGATCGAAAAGCATCTCATATCGCTTTTTTTCCAGTTTTGGTTTTAATTTTTATAATGTGGATGTTATATCGTTCGATATTTACATTTCCCGTGTGGTTTGATGAATCAATTGGAAAGCTTTTATTTTTTGCTGTACCAATTTGGCTTTTTGTCACCATGACCGGCCACAAAGGAGTGGTAGAAAGTTTTGCTCCAACTAAAGCTAGAAGAGGCTTGCTTTTGGGAATCGCCGCTGGTGGCTTGTTTGGTTTTGTGGCTTCAATTCTGTCGTTTGTGAGTACTGGAGCGATGATCGAAGCCGTACCAATTTTTACAGCCCCTAATTTTTGGGGAGAGTTCATGCTGGCGATGATGACTGGGTTTTTTGAAACTCTTTTGTTTTACAGTTTTGCCATGACTCTAATTCTTGAAAAATATCCTCGTTGGTCTTTGTTGCGCCAATCATTAACTATTGCTTTAATTTTCTTGGTATTTCATATTCCGAATGCCTTATTAAGGTTCGAGCTACCAAGCATGAGCGGTGTCTTTTTATTGTTATTTCTCTTTGCCCTTGGTCAGGCTTACCTTTTTGCCGCCAGGAAAAATGCCTACGCCATTGTTCTTACCCATGCCATTTGGGGCATGGTCCTCCTGGTCTATGGCTGGTAGCCATTTTTAAGCATGGTAGAATACCAGCTTCAACCTTAGTATTATGAGACCATTCCAAGTCAAGTTGCTTGCTGCAGCATTATCCATTCTTTTTGGGTTGGGTATTATTTCCGTATCTCTATTTTCGGCAAGTCAGCCCTTTGTTTCGAACCTTCCTTCAGCTACCAAAACCTCATTTTATTTTGGCTCCCGCATTTTGCCTGATCATATTTTATATCCAGTTGTAATGGTTTTTGACCGTCTTTATTTATTAAGTCTTCCAAAAGATAAGCGCACTCCAATGGAAGTTCAGTATGCTTTTGACCGCATGCGCTCGGCAGAAGAGCTTTTGGATGGTAAAAATAATCCAGAATTAGCCTTGGCGACTTTGAAAAAATCTCAGCGCTATTTGCTGCTCGCTGGGAATCAAACTTTAGAAAATCCAAAAGACAACGTCGAATCCTGCGAGTACATGCGCTGGGCGATGAGAGCTCACATCAAGGATACTTCCAGACTAATCGAAAAATTTCCTCCTCAGTACCAATCTGCAGTTTCAGAGCTCTTGAATGAAAGCAGAATAATGTACAAGCAGCTCACTGACTCAAGTAAAACTTTATCTGCACTTAATTGATGCTCTTTGCCATAGTTGACAGAAGCTGATCTCACATGAGATTCTTGTAATCCGAAAAACAGCTTGTCCACAAGATATAGTGTTTTTAGGTATTTAAAAGCACAATAAAGTGTGTTTTGATATATCGAATACGCATCTTGAATTGTAGACAAAAATAGTTCGGAAAAGACTTTATGAAGTGTCCTTACTGCGATACAGATGAGACAAGTGTGATCGACTCTCGCGAGGCAGAGGATCAAACGACCATTAGGAGACGCCGTCGATGCAGTGTTTGTGAAAAGCGCTTTACCACCTACGAGCGAATCGAGGGAATAGAGCTCAAAGTTTTGAAAAAAGATGGGGTAAAAGAAGATTTTTCTAGAGAAAAACTTCAGCGCGGAATTATGAAGGCCACCTGGAAGAGACCAATCCCAATGAGTGCAGTTAACGAACTTCTCGACGACGTCGAAAGAAGACTTCGCTGCAAAGAGTCATCGGAGGTAAAGAGCTGGGAAGTAGGAAACCTGGTCTTGAATAGGTTGAAGAAATTGGATAAGCTTTCCTACCTTCTTTTTGCCAGCGTCTATCGCGACTTCGATAGCCTAGAAGATTTTGAGGAAGAATTAAGTAGATTAAAAAGTAGTACATAGTTGAGATCAATGTTTAGAGAGGATCCATGCCTAGCACCAGTCAGTTGCCAAAAAAGAAAATGAAGTTTATAGATCGAAAACTCGACAATGGAATGGGCAGAGCTGTGGCTAGACGTACATACTTGCGCAGAATTACAGATGACAAAACTGGCAGAGAGCGCTGGGAGACCTGGAGAGAGGT
>CAZPFX010000016.1:0-21418 GCA_964586055.1 uncultured Pseudomonadales bacterium
TTGATCTTGCAACCATATTAACACATTGTCATGTGCTAAAGGTTACAAGACCCTTTCTTTTTTACAACTCATTTTTCCAAGCTCAAAAAGATTATGGTTAGTCGTCTTGGCTGGAATTTTATTATTGTCAATATATCAGTTCAAACAGTTTTCTAATTTGGTTTATCCGGTTTCTCGAAGTTTCAGTGCTGAGAAAGATATTTCAGTAAAGGCTGGACACTATGCAAATATTTATCTTCTTGAAACTTTTTATCCTGCCTCAGTTTATTATTCTCAACAACATATAAATTCTTTATACTCAGATAATATGGCTTACCAAAAAATGACTTCTCTTCTCAGATCTGAAGATAGTGCTGTATTTATCATAAACAATTTTTTGCGGAGTGATTTGGAACGAGATCAGGTTCCGTTCAATGTGTTGGAGGAGAATAGTTCGTATTTATTGGTTGGAAATAAGTCAATATAATGAATAAATATTTTCTAGCATTAACAATATCTTTCTTAACATTTTTTGTAGCGTCAACAAAAGTCTTTGCCTTTGTTGATGAAGTCAGCTCCTTCCATTCGGATATAACCATAAATCAAGACACCTCAATTAGCATTATTGAGCAAATAGACTACACAACCGATCTTCAAAAACATGGAATTTATCGCTATATTCCCATTGCTTATAATCATGAGGGGATCAAAGAAGTTTTGCCGGTTCGAGACCTAGTTGTCACTGATGACGCTGGCCAAGAAGAGCCCTATTCGAGCTCGTCTGATGGTAAATTTCTGACTATAAAAATTGGAGATCCAGACGCAACTTTCACCGGAGATAAAACATATCTGATTAGCTATAGAATCGAGAGAGCAATTAGGAAATTTAGCGATCACTCCGAACTCTATTGGGATATTACTGGCGAGGGATGGCAGATACCAGTTGTAGAAAGTTCGGCTTCAATAACCTCCAATTTTGCACCTATTGAAAAGATTGATTGTTTTGCTGGAGAAGTGGGCACTTCTAATCGCTTGTGCAAGACAGATTTTAATGAGAATTCAGCGAATTTTATTTACAACCAGCCCATTGAGTATGGTGACAATTTTACTATTGTGGTTGGCCTGCCTCTTGATAGTGAACTTATTTTTCCAACACAATCTGAGATTAGAGCACTTTGGCTTAGGGACAACTGGACTTTATTTTTAATTCCTTTTCCACTTTTATTGATGATTCTTTGGTGGCGTATGAAAGGCAGAGATATCCAGTTTATTTCTCCTAATGTTTTTGACATGAGCCCCGATCAGCCAACCAAGTATAAACAGCTAAGCTTTCGAGCCAGGGAGCCATTTGTTTATGAACCGCTCAAGGATCTTTCTCCTGGAGAGGCCGGAGCACTTTTAGATGAGAAAGTGGATACTGAAGATATTGTGGCCGAGATTTTAGAACTAGCTCGCAAAAAATATATAAAAATTAGTTCTATAGAAAAGAAAAATTTTTTTGGAAAAAAGAAAGACTATGATTTTAAGAAATTATCCCAAACAAGTGACGGCCTTTCAGGGGCTCAGCTACACTTGTTTAACGGTTTATTTGCCTTGGGAGATACAACTACGGTATCCAGGCTCAAGGGAAGTTTTTATACAACCATTCAGACAGCCAAAGAAGAACTACATAATTCGTTAGTGGCAAGAGGAATCTACACAAGAAAACCCAATAGTGACAGAGCCTTAGGGTTCTTAGTTTTTCTTGGGTCTTCTGGCCTGACACTTTTTCTTCTCATGAATACAGTTGGAAACCTTGGTATTTATTGGCCAATTCCTTTGCTACTATTGCAGTTGCCATTTGGATTGATAATTGCCTACAATATGCCCCAAAAATCTGCCATTGGTTCCAACCTTTGGCTGCAAGCTAGAGGATTAAGAAAAACTATCCAGTACGGGAAGTGGAGAGAAGAGGTCAAAGAAAAGAATTTGTTCATAGAAGAGGTCTTGCCTTTCGCCGTTGCCCTTGGAGTTGTAAGCAAGCTTTCAAAAGATATGGAGTCTCTGCAAATGCAGCCTCCAGATTATCTGCAAGGAGCCTCTATCGTTGGTATGAGTAATTCCAATTGGCTTGGGGATTTCAGCAAGAGCATTGGCAGCGACTTATCTTACAACCCGTCATCCTCCTCAAGCTCTGGAGGATCTGGATTTAGTGGTGGCTCTTCTGGAGGTGGTGGAGGAGGTGGTGGCGGTGGAAGCTGGTAAAGCAAAACAAGAGGTGTTACCCTCTTGTTTTGCGATAGGCTCGTGATTCTAATTCAGTTGTTACCGACTGTAGGTTGACTGATGGAGCTTGTAATTTTAGTTATGTCGTAACCGACTTGTGCTGATGACTATGGCTCCTGCTGCAATGACTACAAATTAGAATGTTTCAAGTATTTATATTTTGTGAAATGTCTTTTGCCTCCTTCCTTGTTTCTTTTTGTTTATAGCTAAATATACAAAATAGATGATGGGAGGAAGCTGAAAATAGGATGGGATTATCGTGATCGAGGAAGAAGAACGATCACAGAGGTGCCCTTTCCAGGTGTGGAGTGAATAGCAATGTGGCCGTGAAGTTTTTGAATAACTGTTTGACAGATGGCTAAGCCGAGGCCGTAGCCTTTTTCTTCAGAGCGAGACTGATCTACCCTATAAAAGCGTTGAAATAGCTTCGCTCGCTCTTCACTGCTCATGCCGATTCCTGTGTCTGCAATCACAATCTTAGCCTGTTTGCGGGAACTGGAAATTTCTACGGAAATACTTCCTTCTTCAGTATATTTAATGGCGTTTTCGAGCAAATTGAAAAATAACTGTCTGACTAGAATAGAGCTGCCTTTTACCACGACACTCTCGTCAGCTGGCTTGAAAATGACTTTTAGTTTTTTCTTTTTATATAGAGGCTTTAGTTGCGATAACAAAGTAGCCAAGTTATCAGTGATATCAATTTCCTCTGGTTTTTCTAGATACTTATTTTGATCTTCCTTTGCAAGAAAAAGCAAATTCTTCACTAGGGTAGTCAGGCGATTTAATTCTTGCTTACTGCTTTCAAGAATTATTTTGTATTCATTTGGCGTGCGTTTTTTCTTTAGGGCAACGTCTATTTCTCCCTGCATAATGGACAGCGGTGTCTTTAGTTCATGTGATGCATCTGAAACAAATTGTTTCTGTTTCTCATACATGGATTGAATTGGTGCCAAATTTTCCTCAGCCAGATACCAAGAAACTGCTGGAACAAAAATAAGGGCGATGCCGTTAATGGCAAGAACGATAGTGAGTAATTGCTCTAGGGCAATATCGCCAGAAGTGGCTATGATGGTAAGCTTTTCATCATCTATTTCTTCTTGAGACTCTAGTTGCTCGAGGCGGCGTTGTTGAACTTGGCTTGTGTAACCTTCACCAAGAGATCTGCCCATCCACAAATAAACAATACCGCTAAAGACCCAAAGTAGAGAAAGAAATAAGAGTGAGTAGTAAAGCGTTAACTTGAGCCTTGTTTGTGTAAACATCTTATGTCCTCACCATGAACATATATCCAGATCCTCTTCTAGTGTGGATGAGCTCTTTCTCTTTTGGAGAAGTGGCGAGCTTCTTTCTAAGATACTTCACATAAGTTTCGACAACATTGGAAAGACCATCATAATTATAATCCCAGACGTGCTCTAGCAGTCTAGTTTTTGTTAACAAAACTCCCTGATTCCTCATGAAGTACTCTAGAAGAGCATACTCGCGTGGAGTTAGAAAAATCTCCTTGTTGCCGCGCTTGGTGGTTTGGGTGGCTGGATCTAGAGAAAGATTATCGATGGTTAGAACAACGGGATCGGCTTTCTTGTTACGTCTAATCAGTGCTCTGACCCGGGCAACCAATTCTGCAAAGGCAAAAGGTTTGGTGACATAATCGTCAGCTCCAGTGTCTAGTACCGCCACTTTATCCTCCAGAGCATCTTTCGCAGTTAAAACTAAAATTGGTAAGGCTGTATTACTTTTTCGAACAGTGCGACAAACATTTTCCCCACTTACCTTAGGAATCATCAGATCGAGAATGACCAAATCATACTCATTGATCTCGATTTTCTCCAATGCTTCATCACCGTCGACGGCAATATCAACAGTATATTTTTCTTCTAAAAGGCCTTTGCGCAAAAGATTCGCAATCTTCTCTTCATTTTCTACAATTAAGATCTGCATAGCGCTATTCTAATGTATGGATCATGGGAATAGTATGAGTGAAGGAACTCTGTTTATTTTTTCAACTGTCTTAGAAGTTGTTCGTTCGACGGCTCTGTGAGCACCGTTCCATCAGGAAAAAGAATTGTTGGAATTGATCTATTCCCATTGTTAAGTTCGATGACTTTTTCGACAGCAGCCTCATCTTGTTCAATATCTATATACTCGTACTTCACATTCTTCGAATCTAGAAATGCTTTGGCTCTAACGCAATCCCCGCACCAGGGCGCTCCATAGAAGATGATTTTTGACCCATTATTTGTTTTCATAAGTTAAGTATAGTGTATTTATGGACATTTCAGACATCTACATTCAATATACTATTCCCACCAACTTACAACGCCACATGCTGACTGTAGCCGCCTTGGCGGAGCTAATTTGCGACAACTTAGACGGCGTATCAGTCGATAAAGACTTAGTCATTAAAACTTGCCTCCTGCACGATATGGGCAATATTATCAAATTTAATTTCGATGATCCAAGTCTTCTTGACGAAGGTGATAAGCAAAGAGTAGATGAGCTTAGGGAGATTCGTCTTCAGTATCTTAAAAAATATGGCCAAACTCCTGATGAAGCAACAATAGCAATTATTAAAGAGATAACCTCAGATTTAAGAATTGTTGAAATTTGTGAAGGTGGACGCTGGGATGAGGATCACGGAAACGGGCAGAGCTTCGCTTGGGAAAAAAAGATCGTCTGTTATTCAGATATGAGGGTTGGGCCTTTTGGCATTTTGCCGATTCGAGAGAGATTTGCAAATTTAGTAGAGAGACGCCCTGAATCAAAAGTGAAGATAGAAAAAATTCTCGAGCATGGTTTGGAGTTAGAAAGGGAAATACAGGACTCATCAAAAGTTGATTTGAAAAAAATAAATGATCAAAAGATAGATGTACAATCAGGTTACGAAATATAAAATATGCCAGTCATTTTTGAAACAGATAAATTCTTAGTTCTTGCCGCTGACCACCCCCATCATGATCGAAACAATGGTGGCCATGCGAAAGTGATGCCAAAACAGAGATTCGGTGACAGAACAGAAATGGCCAATGATTTATATTTGGCTTTGATGCAGCTGGTTAGACTTAGTGGTGAGGCAATCACCACGGTGATAAGGAGAAAAGGTATCGATGTGGTAAGAATTAATTATCAGGATATGGGGAATTGGTGCTATTTTCCAGAGACCAGGGGCGAGCCTCATATTCATGTTCAACTTTATGTGAGGTCTAATGGCGAGAAGCACCCCACAGATGACCCAAGATTCAGAGCATTCCCAGAGGCATTGTTTTTGCCATATGTTGGGGATAGTCCGGAATATTATGAAAGTTTCCAGAGATACTCAGATGACGACTGCAAAGATATTAAAGCTGAGATAGAGCAGCTGCTTCAAAGTGAGAAGTATCTTGGGCTAGCAGAACAACTCTAAATAAATTCCAATCTGTCTGAAATAGCGATAATTTTTACCTTATTTACTATGTTATAGGATAAACTATAATATACACACTGAATGTGTATATATGAAGTGGTCCAAAGAGAGACTGGTATTGCCAGTACGTCATCAGCTTATTAATATTATTGTCGCTGCATTGCTGTTTGTTGCAGCTATCCCTGATATTTCTCATGCAGATAGTCCTGACACAGGCATTGACAATGATCAACGCATCAGTGAAATGGTGATTTTTGCAGAATGCGGAAATGTTCACAGTGAAACTCTCAAAGAGCTAGTGCGGCTTCGAACATTTTTATCCAAGCCCACAGATGTCCTATTGGCTTCTGTGCCCAGGATAATACAGGCAGTTATTAGCGATCCCTCGACAGAATATTGGCAAAATAAAAGATTTTGTTTCGCTGTTGCAGGAGAGCATCAGCCAGTAAGTTATTTGGATGCAGTTCCGATAGTAGACTGGTTGAATCTGGGACAGCTTCCTCTTGATTCGCAGGCAGAAATGCTTGTCAATGGCTACCAAGACCTTGTAAGAGATTCTATCTCATATTTAGTATTCCGCGAGGTTGTAGACAAGGCCACTTTATCTATAGAAGATTCGCCGATAATTGACAGATTTATAGAAGAGTTTGCAGCAGATTATGTACAATCGCCTTTAGATCATTCGAATAATGAATTGGTGGCTGCAAGATTAAGCCATGCTGTGATCAAATATATTTTTGAGTCAACAGAAATTGATCCAGAATTTGATGAGTTGCTACACAAAATTGGATTTAAAGAAGTAGAGCGATTGAGGGTCAGCCTAGAATTTATTGTAGAGAATGGTTATGTGCCATCTTACGCAATGTTATCAGCAATAGTTAGCAGCTACCAACCAAGTCAGTCCATTGACCCTAGTTTTTTTCTTAGTACTTACAGACCCAAAGATTATGTTGACCCGAACAAGCCAAGGCTATCATTTCCAAGAGGGCTCGAAGATTTTCGCTTAGCCACTTCGAAAATAGCAGATCTTTTTGGTTTAAATGACGGCAGAATATCATTATCAGAAATTACTTATCGTGGCATTCCAGTTCCAAGTGCAGCTTGGTTTCACGCTGATGAAGGCTCTAAAAGTGTTGAACTCTATCCTTTACTGCTTCAACAAGATGTGGAAACCTTTGTACGAGTGCTTATCCATGAGTTCACACACATTCCAACTACTGGTGAAAAATCAAATACCAGCCTTGAGGTACAAAAACAAATATCAGATGTTCGTTATAAATTAGCAGAGATACTAATGGAGATGCCTGCTGAGCAGATATATCAATTAGTGGGAAACTATGGGTTTTGTAGATATGAACAGATGTTACTCAAACTATCGACGCTCTGGGCTGATACTTACAGAGATATTGAATTTTCTCAACTTCCTTCAGATGTTCAGTCAAAGCTTGGCGAAATTATTCCAGAGTCCGGCGAGCTATCTGTTTCACAGGCAAGAGAATTGTGGAAGTTTCTTGAGGAGCTTGATGAAAAGGGCTTAGTTGATATTAATGTTTTTAGGCCAATTCACATTACGGATGAGGTCTCTTTATTATTTCGACTTCGAGTGGTAGAAGGCAATTTAATTGGATCGGATGATTTCTCAGAATTAACTTCAGAACTCGTTGGCAACATACTGACAATTGATGATTCTTCTTACCATTTCATTGCAGATAAATTCCCAGAATTAGTGAAGGAAGTTGAAAATTTCCTAAAGAATTCCACGGGTAATAACTACTCCTTAGAAGAGTATCGTAAAAAAATAGATGAAATTACTACTGAACTTAAATTACGCAGAGCTGAGAAAATAGTTTTACTTCTACCACTTTCTCAAGGTGAAATTGGCCCCAGAAATGCAGACGAAATACTAGTTTCTAAGACGGAAAGCTCGGTATGGACCGAGCTAATGAAAATAGCAGAGCTTGATTCGCAAGAAATTCACGCTGCTTTAAATGATTTTGGAGAGTCAAAAAATCTTAACTCAGAGCAGGTAACGGCGTTGGAGCAGTTGTTATTTTCGTATAGACAATACTACTATGCATTAGTAGCAAATCCTGATGAGTGCAAGGTGGGATACGAGACTGGATTTTCACCAGCCTGCGAGTCTGACATGGCGGTCAGTGTTTTTTTTAAGGTAACAAATGTAGAATTCTTTGTGTCTGTTTTACAGAGAATTGTTAATAGTAATTTTGACCCATATGAAATCAGAAGAGCAGACTCGATTTATCAAGGCTATCTGAGTAAAATATTTTTTTCAAAATTTAGCTGGGACATGAGCAGTATGTCAGAGAGATTCTCGTCGGAATAGAATAATATTTATCCATCAAGGATGGTAAGATAGAGACGTATTCTTGAACACATGCCACACGACGACCAAGCCGAATTATTTTATAGAGTTGATGAGAACGACAACGTTTTAGGTTCTGTAACGCGGAAAGAAGCGCACTCAGATAATACGATCATCCACCGTGCCGTTGATATAGCCATCACAAATTCAAAAAACCAAATTCTTTTGCAAAAAAGAAGTATGCATAAGGATACTAACCCAGGATTCTGGAGTATTTCTGCAAGTGGCCATGTCACTTTTGGGGAGACATATCAGCAGGCAGCGGAGCGAGAAACTGAGGAGGAGCTTGGAGTAAAGGTTCAGCTGAAATTTGTTACCAGTGATCTAATAAAGCTTGAGAGAGAACAAGAGATAACAGGTATCTTTTTGGGAGGACTTGAGCTTACTCCTACTGAATTTGACACAACAGAAGTTTCGGAAGTTAGATGGATTGATTTAGAGGACTTGTCGGAATTTATAAAGAAACATGATTTTAGTGCTTCCCCAATTCAAACATTAAAAATTCTGCATTTTCTGTAGCCAGTCACTAATCTCACGCAAAAAAAATAGACGCTGTGATATGATTTGTGGCTCATGAAAGATCTATCCAAAAAAGATGTGCTTGCTGTTTCTTCGATTGGGGCTCTAATAGCAGGGCTCTGCTGCTTCTCTCCTTTGGTGCTGGTCTTACTCGGATTAGCGACGACTTCTTTTGCCACTAGTCTTTCAACAACTTTTTATGAGGGTTATAAGTGGTATTTTCGTCTTGCTGGTCTAGCATTTATCGTCTTTGCTTATCTTTATTGGTATGTGACAAGAACACGCGGATGTAGCTTGGATGTGAAAGCTAAAGTAAGAAAAAAGATGCTGAACTTGTTCTTATTAAGCGTCATTTCTTTTGTCGTCATCTATGTTGTTTGGCTCTACGTGATTGTAGAATTTTGGGGGGTGAGGTTATCGATTTGGGAAGCTCCTGCATGGGCAACCAAGATATCGAAAACTGAGAATGTCGAAGCTGTTGATTCGCAAATTTTGGAAGCTGATGCTGCTGATTTCGGCCAATATACTGAATATTCACAGGAAGCTTTAGACGCAACGTTATCATCTGGAAAAGAAGCTGTGTTATTTTTTCACGCGCCTTGGTGCCCAACTTGCCGCTCAGCTGAAGAAGATATTTTGGTCAACATTTCGAGCTTGCCTTCTTCTTTGGTGATTTTTAAAACTGACTTTGATTCTGAGGATGAATTAAAAAACAAATATGGAATTGTGACTCAACATACTTTTGTGCTTCTTGATTCAGATAAAAATCTATCCAAGTCCTGGGTGGGTGGAGAAACAGAAACCCTCCTTGATAGATTGAATTCTCGTTAGGAAGCTTTTAAGTTGTTGTCTTCTTCTTCAAACCAAAGAGAGTAGACGACTGGAATAAACAGAAGCATTGTTATTCCAGAGATCGATAATCCCGAAATAATGGCTCCCCCAAGTCCTTGCCAGATAGGATCAGAAAGAGTAATGGGCACTAGCCCAACTATCGTTGTAAGTGAGCTGAAAAAGATTGGCTGTAGTCTACTTCCAGACGCATCAACAATGGCGTCGATCATGCTCATGCCGACTTTTGAATTTTGGCTGATTTTATCTACCAAGACTATTGAGTTGTTTACGACAATACCGAAGAGGGCTAGGACTCCGATGAGAGCCGGGAATGAGAGAGGTGTGCCAGTCAGAGCGAATAGTAGAAAAACTCCGGAAATGGCCAGTGGAATGACCATCATGATGATAATTGCTTTTCTAAAAGAGCTTAGTTGCACCACCATTGTTGCCAGAATCAGCACAAATGATAAGAGCATTGCTTGGAGAATTGATTGGACAGATTTCTCATTTTCTTGATTGGCGCCGCCCGTACCGAAATTGTATCCTTTTGGCAAAGAAAGAGTGTCCAGATAGTCGAAGAGTTTTGAGTTAGTCTCTGGAGCTGAGAAACCCTCAGATACTCCCGCCGTTATGGTGACACTTCGTTTTCTTTCTTCTCTGGTGATTTTTGCTGAGCTTGGTTTCAGAACAAAGCTTCCCAAAGACGAAATAGGATAGATTCCTGACTGAGAAACAATATTTAGACTGGGTAGTTCTTCAGGCTGGAGAAGTCTTTTGCTAGCATATAAAATTATTTTCTTTTCCTCATCTCTATCGGCTGTTATTGGGAGCTTGCCAACTTCTAGACCGCCCATGCTTGTTCTTAGCCAAAAACCAACGTCACTCGTCGAGAGTCCTTGGGCAGCCAAGCTTTGTAAATCGGGTTGGAATGACAGCTTGCTTGTGCTCGGTTTTATTGATCGAGATATGTTGACGACGCCCGGCTGTGACTCAAGATATTCTTCGACCTGATTGGTAATCTGAGAAAGTTCTGAAAGCTCATCACCGAGAATTTTCACTGTTACGTCACTCCCGGCAGGAGGCCCGCCACTTTGGGCAAAAAATGTTAGTTTCCCAGTTGTATAGCCAGAAAACTCATTTCGAAAATCATCAAGTATTTGACTAGAGGTTCTTGTTCTGGTGTTTTTTTCGCCTATTCTTAGCGAAATTCTAGCAATATTGTCTGATCCAGCTCCGCCTCCACTAGATCCGCCGGTGTCCAGAGCCTGTCCAAGTTCGATAGTACCGAAGTTTAACTCTGGCAATTTTCTTAGCTTCTCAAATAAGTCTAAGGAAGCTAGTTCTGTTTCTGTAGCGCTAGTCCCTGTGGGCAGTTCAAGCCCAACATAGATTATTTCGGAATCACTTTTAGGAAAGAACTCTCCTGGAACAAATCCGAGCGGAACGAGACTGTAGGAGAATAAAGAGACAATGACTACGCCGCTAATAAGTTGAAATTTGGCAGACCTAGATAAAAGAATTCTTCTGAGGATATTTTGATATTTATCTTTCAAGTAGTCTAGATTTACAACACCCTCATCAAAGATTTTTGCAGTTCTTATGGCCAAGCCCTTTAATTTTGAGTGACTAATTTCTCCCAAAGCTCTCTTCTTAATTATCGTTCTCCATCTATAGGTTAATATAAATAGAATTATTCCAATCATAGAAATCGCAATAGCTAGGGGCTGCGTACGCAAGAAAGATATCGCAAAACCAAGCACGGTTATAACGAGAATTGATTTAAGTAAAATCACCACCCTTCTTGGTACAGAAAGTTCCAGAAGGACAACCATAAGAGGTAAGGTGATCAAAACAGCTACGGCAGTTGAAGCCAGAAGGGTTGAGGACACAACTACAGGGATTGGTTTAATGAATTCACCAATAATGCCAGAGGCTAAAAGCAGTGGCAAAAATGCCCAGACAGTGGTTAGGGTTGTCGTCCAAATTGGAATAATAAAATCTCTCCATACGAGGAGACCAACTTCTCTTGGCGAGAACTTGCCTGATCTGTAGTACTCAGTGGTTGAGGCGATCACTACGATCGCATCATCGAGGAGAAGTCCTAGAGCTAGAAGTAAAGAAAATAAGGTCAAAAAGTTAATTGTCTGGCCAGTGGCGCCTATGACAGTGAATGAAACAAGGAAAGTTAGGGGAATGCTTATAGAAACGAGAAGGGCTTGTCTAAGACCAAGAAAAAACAGCAGGGTTAAAAAGACTAAGCCAATCGTGGTGGCAAAATTTCCAACTAGTTCAGAAAACTGAGTGTTTATGTCTTCGGCGTTGCTGGTGAGGGTGGTGATTTTGAGACTTCCTTGATACTTTTTTTCAAAATCATCGACGATTTCTTTTGCATCTTGCTCGGCTTCAGTAATGTCTGCTCCCGAACTTTTATAGACGCCAATGGTTACAGCTGGATCTAGAGCTCCATTTTTCTCACCATAGTATGTGCGTTTTTGTTGTGGGGCTGGCCTAGAGATAATTTCTGCAATATCTGAAAGTTGATAAATTTGACCTGAAGAAGTAATGGGGAGATTCCTTAAGCTTTCAATTGAGGTAGTGCTAGCGTCGATGGCAACTCCATATGAATTTCTGGCATTAGTCGTTGTTCCGGCTGGAGATGATTTGGTGACGGCGCTGATGGCCGATCTAAGCTGGGCGGGTTGAAAGCCTATCTCAGCCATTTTTTCGGCTGACATTATTATTTGTACTTCCTCATCTTCAAGGCCATTTATAGAAACATTGCCAACGCTGGGGATATTTTTTAGTTGTTTTTCGAGATCTGTGACCAGGCGCTCAAGACTTGCCCGACTATGTGAAGGGCTGGTGACCACGAACTCCCAGACGGGAACGTTTTCGAAGTCGAGAGCATTGACTAAGGGAGTAGTCGCTTCGTCAGGTAAATTTGTGACAGCGTCGACATACTTCTGGACTTCATCTCGCGCCTCATTCGGTGAAACTTTTGACACGAACTGGGCAGTAATAATCGAAACGCTTTCCTGAGATGTTGAGTTTAGCGTATCAATGCCGTCAGACGAGGATATCTCTTGCTCGAGAGGAATCGTAATTAGAGACTCCACTTCTTCTGGACTTGCTCCTGGGAGAGTAGTGACGACGGTGACAATTGGAATTTTAACTTCTGGATTCAGGCGCCTAGGAATAGTGATAAAATTAAAAATGCCAAAAAGAATGATGCCAATGATAAGGATCATCACTAGGCGAATGTTTGATAGGTACTTGGATACCAAGTCAGTACCAAGACTCTTGGGAAAATCTAAGCGATCGAGATAGGAGCGGAATTTTTTGCTCACAGCTACTCCGTTTTAATCCGAACGTCTGCGACCACAGTTCGGTCTAAGATTATTTGATCGCCCTCGCTGAGACCACTTTTCACAGCAACATAATTCCCTTGGACTTCACCAATACTAATTACTTTAGACCTGGCATAGCCATCTTCGGCAACAAAAACTTCGGTACTAATTTCATTTTGATGAACGGCGCTAAGGGGAATGAATGGCATTGATGAACTGGTGTCGCTTGATCCAAGTGGTATTTCAATTTTGATAAGACCTTTTTCAGTTACTAATTCGCTATATTCTTGCGGCAAACTATAGATAATAGTTCTTAACTGACCATCGGTAGCTATTTGGGATATGTATTCTGGAAAGAGTTCGATTTTTTTGCCGTCTAGAAAAACCAAGCTAGGTTCAAGCATTGAAACTTGCGAGGCACTGCCCGCTGGCAAAGTTGCTACAAGCTGCGTTTCTTTAATATCGCAAAACAAAGTTGCAAGTTTATCGCCTGGCTTCACTTGTTGTCCCTCTCTAACGAAGACTCTTTCTATCACTCCTGAGAACGGGGTGGTTGGATACATAAGTGATTCTTGAGCTCTTGCTAACTTATATTGAAGCTCGCTAATATCTTTATTCAGATCTAGGGCTTTCTGTTGTAAGTCAAGCTGCTTGATTAGGACATCTTTTTGCAAATTTGAAAGATTTGCTGGCGGGTTTTCCCCATCAACTTGATATCTAGTTGATCTGAGAGACTGTCTGAGCGCATTTGTTGCTGAAGCGTAGGTGGACTTGGTTTTCTTTGCTGCCTCTACATCTGAAGAGCTAGTTGAGGTGCTTATTGTGTTGTCGAGGGTTTCGATTATTGATTCATTTAGAGAGATCAAGGCCTCTGTTTCTGAGATAGATTGATTAGAAATATCACGTAGCTGATCTGAATTTGCATCAGTCTTTTCTGCTATTTGTTTCTGAGAATCTATTAAAGACTTCTGGGCGTCATAGGTTTGGACGACTGAGTCGTATTGCTTTTTACTCACTTGGGTTTGTAGGGCAGGGATGTTGCTACCGTTGTATGTGCTCGCTAAACTCACTACTTGTTTATAGGCAGAGACTTTTTGACCCGGAGAAACTCTCACTTTTGAAACCACTCCAGAAGTTTGAGCAGAAATAACAATGATGCCTGTTTTTTCTACCCTAGCTTGGGCAGAGATGCTCGGCGCTTCTCCAATGGAAAATGTTTCGACTGTGTAGATTGGTTCTTCTGGTTTTTCAATCACATCGGGAGTTTTTAATCGAGAGCTGATGACTAGGAGTCCAAGTAAGAGTGCGAGAAGTATTAATAATGAAGTTATAGGTCTTTTTTGAAGCTGAGATTCTGCTCTCTTAAACGACACAGCTGAAGTCTTAAAAATAGCCTTTTTATAGCCGTAAATAGTATTTTTATATGAGATATTTGTTCTTGGCACAATGGTTTGAGATTATACAAAAAAGTCATGAAAATGGCAACTGAAAAATATGTATAATAAAGGTGTTGAATCATGAACAAAAACAAGACAAAACCGAAATCACAGATAATCATTTATAAAACTGAGTCAGGAGAGACTAAGATTGACGTTCGATTCGAAGATGAGACTGTGTGGTTGAGCCAAGATGAAATGGCCCAATTGTTCGATAAAGGTCGTTCGACTATTACAGAGCATATTTCCAATATATTTAAAGAAAATGAATTGGTAGAAAAATCAGTATGTCGGGAATTCCGACGCACTTTGGATGGTGTCAAAAAATAACGCCAATAGCGTTCTACTGATAATATTTATAAAAAGTTCTTACAAAAATCTACTCCTCAGGAAAGAAAATGGCTTTCAGTTTCTTTCGATCAAAACCCAGCTTGCCCAGTTTGATATCAACATATTCTTGGCGTCCTGCAGAAAATCCAACGATTTTGACTTGCTTAGATTTTTGTCTAATTAGGTACGCCAAATCTTCTCCATCATCTCCTGAGAAACTTTCACCAAGATTGCCATCAAGTAAAACAAAATCAGCGCCTTCAGCATCAAGCCTTGATACCAAATCTGTAGCTTCCTACATGCTCCTAGCAATACCAACCACCGCACACCCTAGCATTTCAAGAATGTCTTTTGCTGAGTCTACCCAATCTGGATTGTCCTCAATAATGGCTACCCTAGGTTGTTTTTCAGTCATATAACCTTTCTGTCCCATTTATTATATAACTATCATTTCTGTATCATTTGTCCACATTTTTGATTTCCTGTTATCAAAAAAGCGCGCCCGAAAGCGAAAGCGGTCGAGCGCACCACACAGATCACAACCTCGCATTCTTGCAGATCAATGACAAAGATATCTTGACAGATGCGGGGAAAATTTCACACGCATTGGCGTTGGAGATAGCGGAAAGAAACTTTGATGAGTATAAGAAAATTGAAGCCAAGGAATTTGGAGACGGCTTTGATGAGTTTGCTGAGGAAGCAACGAAAATTATTGGTAAAAGTAAAAAAACTTAGTTTGTTTAAAAAAACAGCTTTATCTTGTTGAAATCTAACCAATTTTCATTATCACCAGGTAGCTCAAGGCAGAAACACTTGCGGCCAAAAAGGTCCCCCAGCATAGATCAACAATTGTTACTAAAATAGGCCAATCCTTTATGGTTGCCAAATTAGTTAGGTCGTAAGTAGCATAAGTAATTAGACCGAACAAACCTCCTAAAAGAATCGCGGACATTAATGATTTCTTCTCAACTGATGGAGAAATGACAAATATCACTAATCCAACAATAAACAGTAAATAAAACAAGATTGCTGCCAAAAAATTTGGATTTTCTTTCATCAGAAAACCAATTTGTTTTGTGTAGAAATTTTTCGCTACAACAGTCAGCCATACAGCGTCGATGGCTGTAAAGATTGTCAGAGTAACTAGGTAGAGTTTCAAAAAAGTGTTCATAGTTTAGTTTAGCCTCCAAATAGAGTAATTAAGTAATGTCGCGAAACTAACCCAGAGGATGTAGGGAACTAGAAGATAAGATGCTCTTTTATCAATACTCCAAAAGATTTTTATAAGTGAGGCAATCATTAACCAAAGAACAATTATCACCGCAAGCGCCAAGAGAAGATTTCTAGAGCCAAAGAAAACTAATGTCCAGAGGGTGTTGTACATAAGATGAATAAAAAAGAGCCGGACTGCATTTTTGACTTTTGTTTTTTTGTAGCCTTTGCTCCAGACCAGATAAAGAGCAATGCCCATTAGTGTGTAAAGAACTGTCCAGACGGGTCCAAAAATCCAATTTGGGGGATTAAAGCTCGGCTTCTCCAGATAGACATACCAGTCTGAAATAGAAGCACTGGTAGCAACAGAGCCTAGGATTCCGGCTAGGTTAGAAGCTAAGATAGAAATGAAGAGGAGCTTGGGACTTTTAAGTTTCATGTATCAATAATAGCATGACTGAGCAGTGTCGCTACATAGTCAACATCTTTATCACCTCTTCCGGAAAGATTGACGATAATCACTTTTTCCTTTCCTAAGGTTGGCGCTAACTTAATGGCATGAGCCACGGCGTGTGCACTTTCCAAGGCAGGAATAATTCCCTCGGTTCGACTGAGAATTGAGAAGGCCTCAAGAGCTTCCTTGTCTGTTGCTGTCACGTACCCCACCCGCCCAGCATCTTTGAAGTATGAGTGTTGTGGGCCCACGCCGGGATAATCTAGGCCTGAGGCGATGGAATGCACAGATAGCGGTTCTCCTTGATCATCCTGAAGTAGATAAGTAAACATGCCATGCAGTGTTCCTGGCTTCCCAAGAGTCAAAGTTGCGGCGTGATCTCCAGGCTTGAAACTTCTGCCTCCGGGCTCAACTCCGATCATTTCCACAGGATCTTTGAGAAAAGCATTAAAGAGACCCATAGCGTTGGAGCCGCCGCCGACACAGGCGATTAAGTTGTTAGGAAGACGTCCCTCAAGCTCAAGGATCTGCTCGCGCGCCTCTTCACCGACGATAGATTGAAAATCACGCACCATTGTTGGGTAGGGATGAGGTCCCACTACTGAGCCAATACCAAAGAATGTGTGTTCATGGTCAGCAATGAAGGCAGAGAAGGCACTATCAACAGCATCTTTTAGACATCGACCGCCACTTTCGACTGTCACGACTTTGGCGCCCAACAGCTGCATACGCAATACATTAGGATGTTGTTTTTCAACGTCAATAGCCCCCATGTGAATTTCACACTCTAGCCCCATTAGCGCTGCCGCAGTCGCAAGAGCCACGCCGTGTTGTCCCGCACCTGTCTCTGCTAAAAGCTTTGTTTTTCCCATGCGTTTAGCAAGTAAGGCCTCCCCGATGGTGTGGTTAATCTTGTGAGCACCGGTGTGATTCAGATCCTCTCTTTTAAGGTAAATTTTAGCGCCGCCATACTTCAAAGTTAGGTTTTGAGCCAAATATAGGGGAGAAGGGCGTCCCACGAAGTGCTTAAGTAATCTGCGAAACTCATGCTGAAAACCCTCATCTTGCTTGGCATCAAAATAGGCTTCTTCGACTTCGACTAATGCCTCGGTTAGCTCAGGTGGAACAAATCTTCCACCATACTCACCAAAGAATCCTACTTTATCACTATTATTTTTTTTCATATTTCCTTTTTATTTATATTATTTTGACTACAAAAAACCCGCCTGTATGGCGGGTGACTATTAATTACTACTAGAAATTCAACTCCGCCATCGATATCGACCGGTCCACCAGCAGAGAGGATTAGAGTTTACTTTGTTATAAATTTTCATTTAAATCTGCCTTTTTTAAGCTCCCTAGAGCCTCTGGTCACAGTTGCTATTCCTACGCCCAAATCTTCAGCTATCTTTCGTTGAGTGTCACCTTGTTTTAATCGTCTAACAATCTCTAGCCTCTGTGGAATTTCAATTAACTCCTGCGGAGTCATAATTCCTTTAAGAAAGTCAGTCACTTCTTTTCGGGATTCAAACTTTAGAAAAGTATCAGCCAGTTGGTTAAGATATTTATTTGTCATTATGTACTAGTTCACTAGTATATATAAGAACAAGTCATTGTCAAGGAGAGACAGTTTACTGATTTGCTTTATTCCTCTCCTGCCTCTAACATGTAGGCTACATGAACATTTCAGATATTTATAGATTTTTGCTAGATTACAGGTCAGCTTTTTTATCATTTTTCGGGACAATGGCTGTTCTTTTTTTGTTTAAGAAATTTGTTCTTTATAGACTTGATGAATTGGCTAGAAAAACAAAAATTACTTTTGATGACTTAGTCATTGATATTATCAAAAGTCTAAATTCAGTCTACCTAGTCGTTTTTGCTATTTTTACTTCTTCTAAGTTTGTGTCCTTGGAGGATTCTGTTGATAAAGTAATTAACTTTATTGTTCTTGGCTTCTCTTTGCTTTTTGTAGTTAATGCCTTGCAAAAAGTGGTTAATTATTTTATAGAAAAGCTAATCCAATCTAGGTCACAAAATACAGAGGCTCATTTCGATGCTTCCCCATTTAGAGTTTTAAGCAAGATCTTAAAAGGTAGTCTTTGGGTTTTAGCTATTTTAGTCTTTTTCCAAAACCTTGGCTATGATGTCTCTGCCTTACTAGCAGGAATAGGAATTGGGGGAGTCGCAATTGCTTTTGCTCTACAAAGTATTTTAGAAGATATTTTCTCTTATTTTTCAATATACTTCGATAAACCTTTTGTGGTCGGTGACTTTTTAGATGTTGGTGGTCAGTTCGGAACAGTGAGTTATATTGGCATTAAATCTACGAGATTAACTACTCTCCAAGGCGAAGAACTTGTTATACCTAATCAGACATTAACTTCTTCAAACGTACATAACTACAAAAAGATGAAGGAGAGAAGAATTCAGTTTTCTTTTGGAATCTTGTACGAAACACCAGTCGAAAAGGTTAAAAAAGTTCCGTTAATTATTAAAGAGATAGTTGGGGCAGAAGATAGCGCCAAATTCGAAAGAGCGCACTTTCACAGCTTTGGAGATAGCAGTCTTGATTTTGAGGTCGTTTATTTTATGATAACCGACGACTATAAAGAATACATGAATGTGCAACAAAACATTAATCTGAAAATGATTGAAAACTTTGCGAAAGAAAAAATAGAGTTTGCATACCCAACAAGAACAGTCTTGGTTAAAAATAAATAGGCTAGCCAATTCGCTAAAACAGCCCTGAGAAAAATTGTTTTAACTTATTAATGATCTCGGTAAGGTAATTTATCTTTTGATCTTGCTCATCAATCTTTGTTTGCAGTTCCTCAACTTGATTTTGAAGAGCCCTGACTTCTTCATCAGGTTTATTTTTCTCTTCTTCTTTAACTTCCGTTTGTTCTTCTTTCTCTACCTGTTTCTCTATCTTTTTTTCTTCTCTTTCGGACTGCTTGTTTTCTTTTTTTACTTCCTTCACTTTTTCAGTGATTGGCGCTCTGTTAAAGATAATGTTTGTAGTGAAGTAAGGTTGATTAGCTGCCGGCCCTCCATCATAAAGTGGTTCATTGCTATCAAATACAACGCCAACCTGGAATGTTCCCGGGACTGCTGAAAAACAATAGAATACTGCCGCTCCATATTCATCTGTCGTGCTAGAACCATCAGCTTTACAGTGCTGGTTTTCGATTGGATCAATAAACTTTACATCCAGAGATCTGGGCATAATGCCAATTTTTTCGTAGCCACTTGGATCAACAGCATATTTAGTTAAATCGTCCCATCCGTAAGAATTTGTGGTTGGGTTAAAGGCTGTTACTCTGACTTTGACGCCATCATTTAGGGCTGTTCCAGTGTTTAGGGCTCTAATCATCACATTGGTGCCTCCGGCAAAAGCAATAGACGAGGAGAGGAGTAAAAGTGCGGCGGAGATGATTAATTGTTTTTTGTTCATGGTGGAAGTATAAACTAAAAAACGATCCAAAACAGCAAAGCCGCCACATCCACAAAAGCTAGATGAATCATAAAGCTGTATATGAAGCCATCTTTTATTTTTAAGATTAGGCGCGGAATGATGAGAGCCATCAGAGTAGCTGCGCTAGTAACATCTTAACTGGTGAGTATTGACCGGTTAATACTCACCCCCTACAATGAGGTTTATGAAAACAAAAATCTCAGTTGAGGCTAAAGCGATTCTTGACGAAATCGATCAAAAAGGACCAATCAGAGCGTCTGAGCTTATCAAAAACATAAAGGTATCAAGCAAAACCATACACAAGCATCTTGCGAATTTGCAAAATCTAAAATTAGTTGCTAAGAGCGGCATGGTGCCTGAAGTTTATTATTCGAGGTATTCTCAAGCCGATCATAAAATAACGCCAAGAACGAAAAGTGACCTAGTGATTGAAAGCAACTATATTTATGTATCTCCAACAGGAGATATTACAAGAGGTTTAAATGGTTTCAAGATTTGGTGCGATAAAAATGATTTTAATTTTGAAAAAGAGAAAAAACAGTTTGTAGACACGCATGGAGCAATGAGTAAGTTTAAAAAGAACGGACTAATAAGTGCAAAAAAAAGAATTCTTTCTCAAAAGTACGCTATAGACATTGATCGACTTTATTTCGGAGACTTTTACACAATTGGTCATTATGGAAAAACAAAACTTGGGCAGTTGATTTACATTGCTAAGACTTCTCAAAATAGAGAGCTAACACTGGAAATCTCTAATAATATAAGACCATCAATTAATAATTTGATTGAAAAGTATAAGATTGAGTATGTCGGATATATTCCTCCAACAGTTGATCGGAAAATTCAGATAATGGATCTAATTCAGATCAATCTAAATCTCAAAGAGAAATTGGTTGTGATTAATAAACTCCCACGTCGTACTAGAATTGCCCAAAAAACACTTCGAAAATTAGCAGACCGAATAGAGAATGCAAAAAATACAATTATCGTAAAACCAACGCAGATTATAGACGGCAATGTGTTGCTAATTGACGACGCTACTGGATCAGGTGCGACGCTGAACGAAGTCTCAAAAAAGATCCGCCAGTTTTCTAAAAACAAAATTAAAATAATCGGATACACAGTTGTTGGAAGCTATAAGGGATTTGACGTCATTAGCGAATTATAAAGAAATTCCCGTTCGTAGTTACAGTAGCGCCCGTGCTGGAATGGCGTCCAAATTGTGAGCCCATGACCTCTCAGTTGGAACACTTTTTCAAGAGCATTCTCAAGACTTATCGGAGATTAATAGAACTCGGCTTCATCTATCTAGATGGTAAAGTCAGTATACTTGATATTAAAGAGGAAGAAAATGAAAAGTAATGTGGCCCAGTTATATCAGGGTGGGTTTACTTCTCATCTATTCGATGAGAAGTCGTTTTATACTTCTTTTCTTTCTGATCTAGAGCACTGCGAGCGTGAGGCAATTATTGAGAGCCCCTTCATTTCTCAGAACAGAATGAAGATATTGCTGCCATTTTTCAGGCGTTTGATGAAAAGACAGGTGGCAGTGTATGTTGTTACCAAAGATCCCAGCATTCTCGAGGAACCTTTAGCCACTTTCTCTCGAAGAGTTATCAGAGAGTTTGAGATGCTGGGCATTCAAGTCTTGGCAACAGTCAACCATCATCACCGGAAACTTGCTATACTCGACCGAAAAATTCTATGGGAAGGAAGTCTAAATATCTTGTCCCAGACCAATAGTCGAGAAATTATGCGTCGCATTGTCGGAGAACAGTACG
>CAZPFX010000017.1:0-12046 GCA_964586055.1 uncultured Pseudomonadales bacterium
TGATCTTGCAACCATATTAACACATTGTCATGTGCTAAAGGTTACAAGACCCTTAGTTATTGTTTTTAATACATTTGAAATGTACAATTGAATTGTATGAAATTCGCAACAACCACAGCGCTACGAAATAACTTTTCCGCAAATCTAAGTCTCGTAGATGACACTAGAGATTATTTAATAGTAACCAAGCGCGGTAAACTCAACTCTGCTCTCGTTAACATTGATTTTTTCGAGGAGTTACTTGAACTGGCCGATAAATCTTATGTCAAATCTATAAAAACAGCTCGTGAGGAATATGAAAATGGTGATGTTTTCAGCCTCGAAGAGGTATTTTCTGACGCATGAGTCTATTCACAGTTTTGTTCACAAGATCAGCAAAAAAAGATATCGACAAACTTGATTCGATCACTAAAAAGAGACTTAAGAAAAAACTAGAAATATATTCACAAGATCCACTCCCCTACAGCAAAAAACTCGTTAACTCAAAAGTTGGAGAGTACCGCTGGAGAATTGGCAATCATAGAGTGGTTTTTGATCTTGATCAAGATAAAAAACAAATAGTTGTGCTTAGAATTTGACATCGCAAGGAAGTCTACGGAAGATAAGATTTCTAAAAATCCCTCGGATTCTTCCCAATCTTAAATCTTGTCGGCTCATAGCCTTCAGCCTTAATATCAGGCACAATAAACTGAGCATGAAGATGAGCAATGGTTCCCGCGGAGTAATCAGTATCTCCAAATCGCATCGCGAAAGCGCCACCAAGGGCTTTATATTCTTGCTCTGCCCAACCAAAAATCTGGACTAGCTCTGCTCCCGCAGCTGGTGGCAGATCGTACAAATGCTCGACATGTGTTTTTAAAATCGCCAATAAATGCACTCTAGTATTCTTGTAAGGCCATTTATTTGTGGTTAAAATCCAGTGCTCAGTTTCTTTAATAATCGCTGGTGTATGATATTTTTCTAAATTTTCTTTGCAAAAAGGACAGTGCCCTGCTGCGATAATATCTTCCATGACTGCTTCTTGATCCTCAAAGCGCGCGTTACCGATATCAACGAATTTATTTTTTGGTTTGGACATAAATTAATTTCCTAAATACTTATCTGCAATCTTTTTGAGCTTCCTGTCGAAAGTAAGCAGCGGAGCTTGTTTTTCTCTCGCTAGCCACAGATATGCAGCATCATAAAACGAAAGATTATATTTGCAACCAAGAGCCAATACTTCATGATCACTAACTGTAAACAAATCGATGCACAGATCGTCATAACTTCTAAAAAGCTTCAGCGCATCCTCTTTAGAGAGTCTACTTCTCAATACCGCTGATCGCAAAGAGTTGCCAACTTCAAATGTCAGCACTGCTGGAGCAAGTAATTCATAATCCTCAATTATCGCTTTTTGAAAAAATTCTTGAGACTCTTTTCGCTGCTCGTCTGGCATTAAATAAGCGATGATATATGAAGAATCTACAATGAACTGCATAGAATTATTTTTTTCCCATATCCCGAAGCTCTTTAAATTCCTCAAAGGTAAGAGGGCCACCCTTCATTCTAGAACCAACTTCTTTCATAATCTGTAGCGCAGCCATTCGCCTGCGCTTTCTCTGTTCTTGAGCTGATTCTTTCTGGATGTATTGCATCTTCACGGCCTCCCTCACTAGATCCCCCACCGAAGTTTTTTGCTTCTTAGCAAGGCTAGAGAGCTGCGTCCACATCTCTTCTTCAAATAGTATATTGGTACGTTTACTTAACATGTGTAGGTAGTATACACATGTTTATTTTTTTGGTCAAATCGCGACCGGAATACCCTTAATCCCTGGGTGCGGATTGTAATCCGAAAGCTCAAAATCAGTGTGTCTGAAAGAAAAAATATCATCAGTTTTCTTGGTTAATTTCATCGTTGGGAAAGGCCTCGGCTCTCTTTCAAGCATTTTCTCTACCGCTTCCATTTGATCTACATAAATATGCGCATCAGAAATAGTATGGACATATTCGTAGGGCTCAAGTCCTGTGACTTCAGCGATCATCATCAGAAGGGCTGCATACTGCACCATATTACTCGGTACCCCAATCGGCAGGTCGCCAGAGCGCTGGAACATATGTAAAGTCAATTTATTGCCATGAACGAGCAAGTGAATCCAGCCGTGACAAGGACAGACAACCACCTTCTGCGTCTTCCCCTTCCCCCTGATCGTGTACTGAGGAATCCATGGGGAAATAAAGTGCGTTTTTAGATGTGGAAGCTCGCGAATTTGCTCGACGATATTTTGGAATTGATTATAAGTAGTCCCTTCGGCAGTCGGGAAATCGTGGAAGGCTGCACCGTATGAACCTGGGCCAAGATCGCCTGTCTCAAGTCCACGCTTATGACACTTCTTCTCTGTCACCCATGATGACCACCAACTGACTCCATACTTCTCTAGTTCAGCTTGCGTCCTTGCCCCATTCATGAAGGCAATAATCTCACCGAGTGCCTGTCGCCAAATCGTCACCGGCAGCCGCTCACTCGTCTTCGGATCCATGTTTCGCTCCATGAGCATAGGAAAACCATTGGCGAGCTTAAACCGCATGGGTGGCAGGCCGACATAGCTAATCGTATCCGTCCCCGTCTGCGACTCCACCCTGGTTCCCTCATCAAGGATGAGTTGCAAGCGTTCTCGGTATTGGGTGTCGGGGGTCTTTTGCATAATTACTTTTTATATACTTGATCGTGTGTTCCCATGTCAAAAAAATAGTATGTACTATCTTCAACAAATAGCAACCGAATATTCATTGTCACAGATAAACTCCAAACGTCTTTTAATTTTCCCTCCAGCTTATGCACTCTGAGAGATGGGTGTTTTGGATCAGTCGAAAAAAGTTTTAACTGTTTTCTAATTTTCTGCAACAATCTTGCGTCTTTTTTTTGTAAACGGCGAAATTTTGATCGCAAAGAAGGGCTAACGCTAACTTCCTTCATAAATTGTCAAAGAAATCATCAATATCATCTACCGCCACAGCTTGATCGCGTTCCAGAAGGGCTTGTTTGTATGATTTTTCTGTGCGCGCCGATGCTTTAAAAATTGGAACTTCGACATCTCTCACATCATTAATAATTAAATTTTTGATGTAAGCAGACAAACTAAGACCATATTTCTCTGTCCTGGCTTGCATTAAGCCCTGAAGTTGAAGCGGCACTGTGACTCGTATTTGTGTTGATTGTGTCTGCATAAAGGCTATTGTATGTCTATTATATGTCTTTTTCAAGACTAGAATTGATTTTTGACATACTGACATACATATGTCACAATGTTCCTATGCAAACAACCGCACGCACCACGATGAGAATCGAACCAAATTTAAAAGACCAAATCCAAAGACTGGCCCAAAAGCAAAACATGTCCATGCAAGCTTTATGTAATCTTGCTCTGAGACAATATATTGATGTTGCTTCTAAAAAAAGAGCCAAGAAGATTGTCTTTCACTCCCACGACCTTGGAGTTCCTCTTGATAATCTCAACAGAGATGACATCTACGATGATCCAAAGTTTTAGAAAACACGAAGATATGATCTTAGTCGACTCAAATATTTTAATCTATGCGATCAATACTTCATCTCCAAAATCCAGTGAGGCGAGACGTTTTTTACAATCACACAGGTCAACATTATGCATTGCTCAACAAAATATTCTTGAGACGCTGCGCGTCATCACACACAACAACTTTCCAAACCCAATGAAGATTGATCAAGCATTGAAAGTCGTATTAGATATTGTTTCCAATTTTCCTATCATAACTCCATCAGCCGATACACTTGCTGTGTTTCTAGAACTAAGTCAAAAATACAATTTCACAGGAAAAATGCTCTTTGATGTTTATCTCGTTGCCACTGCGCTGGGCGATGGCATCAGAACCATCGCAACCGATAATGAAAAAGACTTTAGGAAGTTTGAGCAGATTGAGGTGCTGAATCCGTTTAGATGAATCAGAGGCCTAGGCTTCCTTGTCTTCTAAATCAGATTCGATTCTTTTTAAATAAAGTTCCACTAGGCGCTTCAGCTGCATCAAAATAGTTGGATGATTATTTAAAGAGGTGGTAAATTGCTCGTACCAAAACCATTGCCCTTGATTTTCAGCAGCATAATATACAGTGATAAAAGAGCCACGAATATTTATTTTGACATCCTGAGTATTGTATGGCTGGATGTAAAATACATTTTTATCATAAGAAAAGTTAGATTTATTTTTCTCAGAAAAAATATCATCAACGATTAACTTCAATTGCTTGGCAAACTCCTCAATTACTTTTTTTCTTCGTAAATAGTCACTAAGCTCTATTGCTGTGAAACAGATACTACTACCTACAAAAATGGCTAGAAGTCCTGTCCCAAGTGCTACAACTCTTCGCCGACTTAGATCCATCTCATCATTGCACTCCTGAGATTGTCCATCTTCATTTAGTTCTAGAGTTGAACTCATACGGCACCACCTGTTTAAACTTCTGACTCTCTACTCTTCCAGCAACTTTTTCTACCAGTGATTTTTCAATCTTGCCACTCGCTACTATTTCATCAACCGTTCGCTTATTATCAATCAACTCAACCAAAACCTTATCTGCATCCTCGTACGAAAAACCCATTTCCTCTTCGTCAGTCTGTCCACTCCACAACTCTGCCGACGGGGCTTTTTCGATAAACTCTAGTGGTAAGCCAAGCTCTCGAGCCAGCTCTCGTACCTGAGTTTTATAAAGAGTAGAAAGTGGCTCTATATCACTGGCTGCATCTCCAAATCTGGTGAAATAACCAAGGTGCTTCTCTGACTTATTTTCTGTACCACAGACAAGGGCGCCTAGCTCTTTTGCCAGATCAAAAACAACTATCATCCGACATCGCGCTTTAATATTTCCAAGACGCACGGGATCATCTATTTGCAACTTTTCTTGAAAAGATTTCACAAAACTCTCGATATTTATCTCGCGAATATTTTCTTCCGGAATTTGGTTCCAGCCAATAATTCTCTTGGAGGCATCAGTAGATTGATCCGCAAATGGCAACATGACTGGAAAAACGTTTTCAGAACCAAGGGCCTTGGTTAGCAGAGTTAAGGCGACTGACGAATCAATACCACCAGAAACAGCAATAACTGCTTTTGTTTTCCCAGTCTGAGAAAATGTTTGGGAAATAAAGTTTGTGATGTTTGAGAGCTCAGACATATAATCCCTGTCTTGAAATATATTCCTCCACTCCGTTCTCCACAAGGTCATTTATTGGCTCGCCTCGCTGAAGTCTCTCTCTCACCTCTGTGGAAGATGCTGTCACCGTCGCCTTATCTGAAAGCGCGGTCATGTTTGGAAATAACGGTTCCATTGGAAATCCAGGTCGCGGATAAACAAAAAATGGAAACTCACGCACAAGCGCTTCATACTTGTCCCACTTATCAAAACTCTCTAAATTATCAGAGCCAATCACGAAGGAAAAATTATGATCTGAGAAACGCTCTCGCAAAGCCACTAAAGTTTTGTAAGTATAGCTCGTACCGTCAGTCTCAAGCTCAAAAGTTTCAATTCTGAGTCCTGGCTTCATAATTAGCTGAAGCATAGAGATGCGATCTTTTCCAGAACTCAAGGGCTTTAAAAATGGATGCTTGCTAGCTGGTAAAAACCAAACTTCGTCTACTCTTTTTTCTTCTAATAAAGTATTTGCCACCAATTGGTGACCTTTGTGTGGAGGATCAAAAGCACCGCCAAAAAGTGCAATGTTCATGACTATTTCTTTTTTGCGATTTTCTTTGTCGCAGCTTTTTTCTTCGCGGGTTTTTTAGTTGTTTTTTTTGCTGGCTTCTTTGCCGCGTTTCGCTCAGCATACTTAGCTTTTCTCTCAGCTCTCTCTGCTTGTTTTACCGCCCACTCGGCAGGAGTAATTGTCTCGCCAACCTCTGGCTTTTTCCAGTTCGCCCAGTCGCAGGTTGGGTAAGTGCTACAACCATAGAACGGTTTTCCCCAGCGAGAATTTTTCACAACGACATCGCCTTTTGCACATAACGGACAAACAACACCCTCAACGGTCTCGACAATATTCTTGGTGTATTTACACTCTGGGAAACGACTGCAGCTCATGAATTTGCCGTATTTTCCTGAGCGAATAACTATCTCCCCACCCTCGGCTGAGCCACAATCTGGGCAGGCTTCGCCAGTTTTCTCAACTGGAATTTGGGCTCTTTCAGCAGAATCAAGCGCTTCCTCGACCTTCTTGTGGAAAGGTCCATAAAACGCTCGAACGACTTCGCGCCACTCTTTTTCATTACGAGAAATTCTATCTAAATCTTCTTCCATTTCGGCCGTGAATTCGTACTCCATGAAAGTGGTGAAGTTTTTGCAGAGAAAATCGCTCACAGTCATGCCAACGGCGGAGGCAAAAAATCTTTTTTGGAGACGCTCGACATAACCTCGACTGACGATCACAGAAATAATACTGGCATAAGTACTAGGTCGACCAATGCCACGCTTCTCAAGTTCTTTAACGAGCGAAGCATCATTATAGCGAGGAGGTGGTAAGGTGAATTTTTGCTGTGCTTCGTGGGCGCCATACTGGAGCTCTTGTTTTTCGTTAAGATCTGGAAGATAGGTGTCGTCTTTGCCAGGAAAAAGACGGGTCCAACCGGGGAATTTTAGAATCGAACCTGATGATCGAAGTGAAGCTGCGGTTTTATTCGACTTATCTTCTGGGGTCGCTAAAATTGTAATTGTTGTCTGATCATAAATAGCTGGATTCATCTGACTGGCCAGAAATCTTCTCCAAATTAAATCATAGAGCTGGGCGTGTCTCTTCTCCATTTTTGCTCCTGATGCAAGCACTTCTTCCTCCGTGACGGTAACATTGGTGACGCGGATGGCTTCATGAGCTTCTTGAGCATTTTTGCTTTTACTATGAAAAATTCTGGCTTTTTCTGGCAAATATTCTGGACCAAAAGCTTTGGAAATGTGACCACGAGCCATGTCGATTGCGGACTGCGAAAGATTAAACGAATCAGTGCGGTGATAAGTGATGTGACCTTCTTCATAAAGATTCTGAGCTACGGCCATCGTCTGCTTACTACTCCAGCCAAAGCGCGTGGCTGCTGCCTGCTGAAGAGTAGAAGTTGTAAACGGAGCTAAGCTGACGCGCTTGCGCTCTTTGCGATCAACATTATCAACTTTATATAAAGCCGTTGGTAGCATGCCAATCACGTCAGTGACGTCGGCCTCTGTTTTTGGTTTAAAGGTTTCTCCATTTACATTAAAGACGTCGGCAATGAAAACGCCATCTGGCAAAACTTCCGCAGCTTTTCCCTCGATAAATAGGCCCTCTTGGTTGACTTTATCAATGCTGAGTGCGACTTGTATTTCCCAGTACTCGTCAGGAATAAAGGCTTCGATCTCTCGTTCTCTATCGACAATTAATCGTAAAGCGACAGATTGAACTCTTCCAGCAGATAGACCACGACGGACTTTTCGCCAAAGCACTGGGGAAACTTCATAACCTACCAAGCGATCAACTACTCTTCGTGCCTGCTGGGCATTAACCAAAGGCATGCTAATCTCACTTGGATTCTCGATAGCATCAAGAACTGCGGCTTTGGTAATTTCATAAAAACTTGAGCGAACGAAAGGTGGACATTTTTGTCCTTTTTTAAATGATGACTCTAGAATTTCTTTGACATGCCAAGCAATTGCCTCTCCTTCTCGATCAGGGTCAGTGGCAAGAATAATCTTGTCAGCTTTAGCGGCGGCAGTCTTTAGTTTTTTTAGAACAGACGATTTATCTTTAGAAACGACGTACTTGGGCTCGAAATCATGTTCGACGTCGACACCAGTTTCACTTTTTGGCAAATCTCTGACGTGACCTACCGAAGCCTCTACTTGATAATTTGCACCTAAGTATCCGGATAATTTCCGGGCTTTTGTTGGTGATTCGACGATAACTAGCTGCATGAATACCTGACTATACTACACGCTCTGGATTCTACCAAATCAGTTGTGGCAGATGCTGAGCAGTTCTCCTTGCTTTTCAAGCACTCCTCTTATCTCAAGTTGGGTGATTGTTGTTTGTAAATCCAACATCGGCACCGCCAACGCAGTCAAGACTTGGGAAAAAGTTTGGGAACCCGCTTCGAGCTCGCTGTAGAGGGCACGCTCCAGCTCAGTCTCGAGCTGGGGTTGATGCTCATGACTAGCCGACAAATCAAGCATGCCCTCTACACCAATCTCCGCCAAAACATCTGCTCCAGAAGAAACCATGACTGCGCCTTCATTCACTAACCACTTTGTGCCTTCGCTATAAGGATTGGTAATTGGCCCAGGAACGGCGCAGACTGTCCGGTTGGCATCAAGAGCAAACTGGGCGGTGATGTGGCTGCCAGACTTGGCTGCGGCCTCCACAACTATGGTCGCCGCAGCCATACCGGCCACAATGCTGTTTCTCGCCACAAAGTTTCCTCGCCTTGGCTCCACACTTGGCGCGTACTCGCTATAAAGCGTGCCTCCAGAGCTGACAATTTCCTCCAAGAGTGGTTTTTGCGTACTCGGGTAAACATGATCAAAACCAAAACCCAAGACTCCAACCGTTGGCGCCTTGACTGACAAGGCTGCCCGGTGTGCTTCGCTGTCGATACCGTACATGGAGCCAGAAATTATCAGCGCTCCCGCCGTCGCCAACTGAGAACAGATTCTTCTGGTCGCGACTTTGCCATAATTTGTCATGGTTCGGGTGCCGACCACGGCGATTGTTGGCGCTGTCCAGTCTGGTATAGCCCCTTTGGCAAAAAGCAAAATCGGCGGACGCGAAACCTGGGCTAAAAGAGGTGGGTATTCTGGAGAACCAAGCACAACCACCCGAATAGACTTTAGCTCTAAATCACTGAAATTAGAGTTTATTGTGTTTTCGTTTTGCCAATTTTTGATGGCTTTAACAATGTTTTCAGATATAGGTATTTTAGTAGTGATTTTGGGGTCCAGCACCCAAAACTTATCCCATTTCCAGCCGTGTTTTCTTTGTGAGTAATAGATATTCCTCAGCGTCACTCTGCCTATCCCTGGCACAGATGCTAAAGCGGCCAGGTGTTTTTCTGCATTTCTGGACATTAAACTCAGCATACTCGATGAAGATGACGCGAACTGTAGTACAATAAAATTATGAAAAGACTGCTCTCCGGCCTGGTTTTACGTTATTTTCGCAGTCTAGCCAAAATCCAACTTAAACACATCGATCCGCTCATCATCGGCATCACCGGATCAGCTGGAAAAACCAGCGCCATGACCTCGGTCGCCGCTGTTCTCAAAGATACTCGCCAAGTAAAAACCAGCGACAAAGCTAATTCTGAAAGTGGTATACCCCTTAACATTCTTGGCCTCTACCCCAAGAGTTTTGCTCCTTCAGACTGGCTTCGGCTGATGATCCAGGCTCCAACTAAATTAGCGATCAATTTAGTAACTAACCAAGAGAAATATGATACCTATGTCGCAGAACTCGGCATTGACAGTCCATTTCCTCCCAAAAACATGGCTTATTTGTTGACCATTCTGCAGCCGGATATCGGAATTTTTACCACCGTTAACTCGATCCACGGCCAATATTTTGAGCCTCTCTTTCATGACCAAGATAAAAAACCAAACAGACATGATATTGTCGCTGCCATCGCCTCCGAAAAAGGCAAACTCATCGAGTCTTTACCAGAAACGGGCTGTGCCATTCTTAATGCCGACGAACCGCTCATCGCCAACTTAGCAAAAAAAACTAAGGCCAAAGTAATGACTTTCGGGACGAAGCCAAACTCTACTGTTCGAGTTGTCAACACAACCTGGACCGACTCCGGCACCACGTTTTCTTTCGCCACCGCCACAGAAACTGCGACAACAACTTTCACAAATTTCCTTTTACCGAGCCACTACGGGCACACTCTGGCCTCAGCAATATGCGCTGGTTTATTTCTTGGTCAGTCCTTAGCCGAAGCCTCAGCACATTTAGAAAAAAACCTCTTATTACCTCCCGGAAGAGCGTCTCTAATTCCTGGCAAACACCAGACCAAAATCATCGATAGTAGCTACAATTCCTCGTTGGAGCCACTCCTCGACATGCTCTCGCTTCTCGAAAAAACACCCGGAGCGAGAAAGCTTGCCCTGCTTGGAGATATTCGAGAGCTCGGGGAAAATACCAGACAAGAGCACGAGACTCTCGCTCATGAAGCCGCCAAAGTTTGTGACGCGGTTTATTTAGTCGGACCAGCTATGCAAAAATACGCTTTGCCAGTTTTCCAGAATAAAAAAATGCCAGCTTTTTGGTTCAAAAATGCTTACGAAGCAGCAGCCCAACTAGATCAAGATCTCAGACCCAACGACGTACTCTTAGTCAAAGCTTCGCAAAATACCTTGCTTCTTGAGATTGCCGTTGAAATACTCATGGCAGAGCCAGAAAAAGCCGATGAGCTTCTGTGCAGACGCAGTGATTTTTGGAGTCAGCAAAGAGAATTACTCCGCTAGAGCGCCCGCCGGTGCTTCAACTTTCAAAGTAGGCTTCGGCATCTTACCCTTCATCCAATCGATAATCGCAGCCGCAATCGGGGCTGCATCACGACTACCTTCGCGATACGGCTCGACCTCATCGCTTTCGACTAAAACTGTGATGGTGATCACCTCCGGGAAATCATGAGTGAGCGCTTGTTCTTTCCAAAGTCTATGCCACTTGGCGTATTCTGTTTCTTCTGTTGGCAAAATTTCAAGCTGCTCAACTTGATCACTAGCAACCTGCTCTATCTCTTTATCTGCCAACATCGCCTTGGTTCCCACCGCAGCCGCAAACCAAGCATGGGTTTGTTTATAACCCTTCTCATCAGTGCCGCCAAACTCAGCCGTGCCTGTTTTACAAGCCGCTGCTCCAGATTTAAGTTGTTGCTGGGCGCTACCCTCGTCAGTTCTAAACTCAGCGTTATGGGGAAATAAAGGATAGGCAGTGCCGCCGGTGCTACAAACATCAAGCATACCTCTAAGTACTATCTCAAGATTCTCTTCAGCTAAACCCAAACCCTGGCAGCTTGGATTTTGAATCAGCAAAGTAGGCTGACAGTATGTGCCTTTATTGGCAATACTCTGCAGAAGCTGAGCGATCTGAATTGGGGTCACCAGGGTCAGACCTTGACCAATGCCAAAGTGATAAGTATTTCCAAGATACCAGCGCTCTCCCAAGACTTGCTCTTTCCAAACTGGATCTGCAATCAGGCCCTTCGATTCGCCGTATAACTCAATTCCTGTCGGCTGACCAAAGCCAAACATGCGAGCAAAATCAGCCAACCGACTCGGGCCAATCCACTCCGCAGCTTTATAAAAATAAATATCATTACTTCTCGCCAAAGCTCTAACCAGCTGGATCGGCCCCTCGGTTCGCCCATATTGAGTGAAGTACCAGTTGGCATAAGAGTACTCATTCACCTTCAGAACGCCATCATCTTGGACAGTCGTGTTCTCATCGAAAGCTCCAGACTCAAGTCCGGCTATGGCCGTCACAAGCTTAAAAATCGATCCCGGTGGATACATACCGGAGATTGCTCTATCAAAAAAGAGGCGCTGAGGATGAGTCACCAGACCTTGAACTGCTTTCTTTCTCTCTCGTTCTTTTTCTGGATCTAGTTCTGTTTGGGTCAAAAGATTTGGGTCAAAACTCGGCGAACTAATCAGGGTCAGGATGACTCCTGTCTTAGCATCGGTAATAATGACGCTGCCACGAATATCCCCCAAGAGATTCTCTGCCACACTAGAAAGATATGGATCAAGTGAAGTCTGAAGAGTCGCCCCGGGCTCGCTAGCTATTTCTGAAACGATTGCGCGTCTGTGCCCCATGGCATCAACCTCGTACTGCCTGGTGCCGGGGCGACCCCGCAGCTGAAAATCATAAAAGAGCTCTAAGCCACTTTTGCCAATACTATCTGTCGGCCTCAGATCAGCATCGGTGAGTAAATCATCAGCTGAAACCGAGCCCACGTAACCAACTGTATGAGCCAATGCCGCACCAAATGGATACTCTCTCACCGGCTTGACGCTAATCAC
>CAZPFX010000017.1:12146-18578 GCA_964586055.1 uncultured Pseudomonadales bacterium
TCAATAAAGTCAAAACCGCTCCAGCCAAAGCAACTAAAGTTCTGTATTTCCAAGGGGCTATGATTGCTTGATGCCGGTCAGAATCCATCTGGCTCTCCTTCTCAAAAGTGGCGTTGTCACAAATATCATTAGCGTCGCAAGAATTACTTGTAAAATACTCGTAAAAATTAGCGCTCCTGAGAAAACCCAGTTCACTCCGAGCGCTCCAAAAATTAAAATACTTAGCCCAGAAATCACCAATAAAATCAGAGCAACTGGCCAGCCCCTTTCTTCTAAAACCTTGCTACCAACCACCATGGCTAAACCACAGATGACCAAAGCGGTAGGACTAATACTGTACAAAAGAGCCGCAAAAAGTGCCCCCGCTGTGATCCAAAAAAGACTTTGAAAAACCGTTTGGTGACGAGTGAGAATAAATAGAAAAGTAATTAATAGTAGTGGAAAGCCAAAAGTCCGATCAAGAACTCCCACCACCAAAAGCACAACTAAACGAAGTAAAAATACTAAAAATACCTTTGCCATTATCTAAGCTCCACTACTGGTGCGGAAAAAAATGACACCAGCTGATCTATCTGGGCCCGCTTTGTTGGCGCAGCCGAGTTCTCCTCCACTACCGATATTTTCCCGATAAATACTCCTGCCCCAATATTTTCTTGTCCGACCGTCACGACTCTCTCGCCAGAATTAAGTACGGATCCCTGAGGCACTAAGGTGAGATAGATATGCCTGCCGTCTCCTTCCAAAACTCCCTGCACTCCTGATTCTGAAGTCACAATAATCGGGTGCCTTCCAGTCTGTGAAAATAAAGAGGTTGTCGATTGTGTTGCCTCAACGTGGCTGATCGTTCCCACCGCCGTCCCAGCGACCAAAACCAACATGCCCTCTTTAACTCCCTGATCACTGCCTGCAGCTATTCCAGGCTGGGTGTACGAAATGAGAGTTGTCGTTAGAAACGGTGCAGATTTTGTTTGGGCTGACTCACTGAGTGCTGCGCGAATCGACTCAGTCTCACGTAGTTCGCGCTCCAACTGGCTAATTCGCGAAAGTGACTGCGCATAATCATACTCAAGACTTGATAAACGAGCCGCTAGTGAAGGATATCGACTAAATCTAAAAATTGGATCTAAGAGATTTTGTGTGCCTGAGGAACTTTTTGAGAGAATAGGATTTATAAACTTTTCTGACGAAGATTTTATGACGCCAAACCAACCAGAAAATTCAGCTACAGCTACCAAGACAACTATGGCCAAAACAAAAATCCAGTCATATTTTTTGTTGCGACTATAGACGACAATACCACTCACCTATCACCCCCTTAGCTTTTCTGAGCCCGCTTATATAAACCAATTGCACTAGCCAAGTCAGGTTTTTCCGCCACTCGAACTGGGCAGGATAATTTCTCTGTCAAAAAGTCTGTGAGGCCTCCAAGTTGACTGCCGCCTCCAACCAAAACAACCCCACTATCTAAGACGCCAGTCACTACTTCACTTGGCAACTGAGCAAAAAAACCAATAATTTCTGCAGCCAGCTCTTCTGTTGCCTGAGTCAAAACTGGAACCAAACTACTCTGCTGCACAATGGCCGTTTTTCCCGTGTGTTGAAGCACGTCTTTACCTCGAACAGCCATGTGCCTATCTTTTGGTCGCGACTGGGTCACACTGACCATTCCTAATTCTTTTTTTAAGCGCTCTGCTTCGTGCCAACCCAAGACGCATTGCTCTTGTGATCTCATGTGGCGCTGCAAAAGCTCTGTCAACAAAATCCCACCCCAAAGAAATTTTTTCGATGCCACACAAGATCCATCGGTAACGATGCTGCACTCAGTTGTTTGACCTCCGATATCGACGAGACAGCGAGTGCCACTAAATGACACAGATTCCGAGCGTTTTACAAAAGTGGCTCGACAACCAGCTTCTTTCCAAGCGATTGAAAGCTGTTCTTCCTGAACCTTAGAAGCTGTGCTCGAAATTGCCACTCTGACTTGTCTGCCCAAGGCATACTCAATAGCTGAAAACGGCGAATCAATACGATCAAGCATTGCCTTAAGATACTGGGCTAGAACCTTAGTATCTGCGACTGCGCCATTATGAATGGGAAATAAAATTCGAACTTGGCTTGGTAATTTTCCCAAAACTGCGTAAGCGTCTGACCCAATAGAAATAACAGTCTGGCTGCTGCGATCAAGAACTAAGCAAGTTGGTTCATAGAAAAGCACAGAACCATCGCTACCAACTACACGAGTTGTTGTAGAGCCTACGTCTGCGAAAAGTGTTTGTGATTTTGAAAAAAAACGAGACAACATTAGAGCCATTGTATAGCACGAAGTTCTCAAGAAAAGCTAGGGTTCTCAGTTCTTCACAGCTGAGTTCAGCACAACCGCGGCAGAGTGCCAACGACCTGCGGCAATATGCGCTTCTGCTTCTGTAAGCTGGCCTTGATAGGCTGCGTCATCAGAGTAAAGCTCTTTCATGCCAGCAATTCGCTCTTTTACCATATCTGATTTTAGTTCCAAAGCTTTCTCGAGCATTATTTCTTCGAGATCAGGAATTAATTTTTCTAAATACCCAACTACTGCTTCTTGTTGTTCTGGAACGTTATCTTTGTGAGTTTCGCGAAGTTGTTTCAGCTCGGCGTACTCATCTTTGGTAACGAGAAGTTGAGCATCGTACTCTAGAAAATCTTCCCAAAGCACATCTTGAAGCTCAGTCAAAAACTCTTCCTTTTGCTCATCGGTACCATCGCTAACGCCAAGGAGATCGAAAATGTTTTGATCTTCTAGAGCCTCAGTAACTTGTGAAGGCACAGCTGGAGCTGGATCTGAAGTTGGCATGGGATCTGCGGGTGGCACTGGCTGAAATGAGTCGTCGGCGGGTGGTTGATAAGCATCAATAGTGGAGTCTGCTACAGAGGGAGATTGGGCAAAATCTTGCATAATAAATCCAGTATAGCATTGACGCGGTATACTGACTACACAATGAATATCGATCACGCCCATCTAGACTCACTACTTCTTAGAGTCATCAGAATCTGTTTTGCTGTCCTCCTTTTTGCTACCCCCCTGATTTTTGCCTTCGACACCAAGGAACTTTTTGAGTTCAACAAAATGCTCGCGGTTTATGCTCTAACAACTCTTATTGCCACAGCTTGGCTCGGACGAATGATCGCTCAGAAAAAATTCGTTTTTAACCCAACTCCGCTCGACATTCCCATTCTGCTGTTCCTCCTCTCACAACTCGTTTCTACCCTGCTTTCAATTCATCCTCGCACTTCAATTCTAGGCTACTACACTAGATATAACGGCGGTCTCCTTTCAACTCTCAGTTATGTGATTCTTTACTTTAGCTTCGTCACCCATCTGAAGAAAAAGGACCTGTTGCCACTTTTTGGCGCCTTGCTCACGGGCAGCATTCTGGTCAGTCTCTATGCCATCCCGGAACACTTCGGCTACTCGATGAGTTGCCTCCTAGCCGCGCCGAACCACGCCTTTAACGTCAGCTGCTGGGTTCAGGACGTCCAGTCACGCGTCTTCGCGACTTTTGGCCAACCAAACTGGCTAGCGGCGTACGTCATCACCATCCTACCTCTAAGTTTTGTTCTCTCTTCTACTGTCAAAAAGCCCAGCCTGCAAAAAATATTTTCAGTGACGACTTTGTTACTCTTTACTACTCTGCTTTTTACACGGTCTCGCTCGGGCCTAGTTGGACTTGGGGTTGGTGCCGTGGTAATGTCAGCAGGCTTCTGGCTTAGAGCTTGGCTGCCAAGGAAAACTGGCGCCCTCCTTACAGGGGGGATATTAATTATTGCTCTTATTTTTGGCACTATTTATACGCCGACACTTTTTGATCTTTTCTCTAGGCAAAATAGCCAGCCAGTTGAGACACAAGTCGAAGCAACTCCAGTCGTCAATCGCCTCGAAGAAGGTGGTACTGATTCTGGGGAAATTAGAAAAATAGTCTGGGAAGGGGCTATCTCAGTCTGGAAACGCTATCCTTGGTTTGGTTCTGGAGTCGAGACTTTTGGCTACAGCTATTACTTAGATCGTCCTGCCGCTCACAACATGGTCTCAGAGTGGGATTTCCTCTACAACAAAGCTCATAACGAATTTCTGAATTACCTGGCGACGACTGGTCTATTTGGCCTGGGCAGCTATCTTTTCTTACTCGCAAGTTTCAGTTGGCTAATCCTAAAAACCATTCTCTCGAAGGAAACCTCCACCAACACCGCTCTCCGATCGACAGCGCTTTTCTCCGGCTTCTCCGCTCTGATGGTCTCAAACTTCTTTGGCTTCTCGACTGTCATGGTCAGCGTCATCATGTATTTCTTTTTTGCCGCAGCAGCAATAAATTTTCAATCTGAGAAAAAAACCGATAAGTTATTAACTGGAAAATTAAATCTTCTCAGTCAAGCGGGACTGCTAATAACCATCATCACTGGCGGTGTCATTCTCATGCTCATTGCCCGTACTAGACAGGCAGACGTCGCTTACGCTATTGGAAAATCCCAACTTGATGCCCAAGCCTACGAAGTTGGCCTGGCTAATCTAGCCAAAGCAATTAAGTTAGCTCCAAGGGAAGCCCAATACTACGACACGCTCTCGAGTAACTACGCCAGATTAGCAGTAGCTCTCTCCGAGCAAAAAGAGGCCAGCGCGGCTACCCAGTTCGCAGAAAGCGCCATTAGCCTCAGCGACCAAGCCATCGCCTTGAACCCAGAACAAAGAAATTTCTACAAAACCCGCGCCCAAGTCTTTATTATTTTGTCCCAACTAGAGCCCACTGCCCTCGAAGATGCTCGCGCGGCTCTGCAGCTTGGCTTCGAAAAATCTCCCACAGATGCGAAGCTCCTGTATAATCTAGCCCTAACCGAGCTTAGTCTGGGTTTACCAGAGGAAGCGATCGAACATCTTCGGGAAACCGTCGCCCTAAAACCCGATTATGAGCAAGTACGGTTAGAATTGGGTAACCAACTACAACAACAGGGAGATATTCTGGGGGCAAAAGCCGAATTTGAGTACATTTTGTCTAACCTACAACCAAACAACGAAATTGCCCAAGAAAAATTAACCGAACTTGAGAAAACAGATGCGAAGTAAATACATAACAGAAATCATCAAAGTCCCCCACGAAACACTCCGCAAAACCGCCGCGGAGATTACTCTGGTCGATGTCAAAACAATCCAGCTAGTTCGAAGCCTAGAAGCCACTTTGGCCGCAACTAGAAATCCAAAAGGCGTGGGTCTGGCCGCCACCCAAATCAACACTACTAAGCGTGCCTTTGCCACCCAGCATAGAAACAGTCTCCAAGTCTATGTTAATCCCGTCATCACCAGTCACAGCGATAATCTAGTCCTTGGACCATCTGACGATGAACCTCGCCTAGAAGGCTGTCTCTCGATTCCCGCGGTCTATGGCCCTGTACCGCGCTGGCAATGGATCGAGATCGAGTTCCAAACTCTTGATGGCAAAAAACTCAGAAGAGATTCTCGCCGCTTAGTCGGCTTTGAGGCCCGCGTCGCCCAACACGAACTCGACCACCTCGACGGCATCCTCTTCATCGACTACTCTCTGACTTTCGACCTACCTATCTACACAGAAAACGACGAAACTGAAGATCTTGATCCTATTGATAAATCAGTCTTAATCGCCCTTGGTGCAGAGAAGTTAAAAACTAAATGAAAATCGCGGTTTTAGGCTCCACCCAATACTCTGCCAAGTGTGCCGAGGCACTAATTCAATCTGGATTAGTCAATATTCCTTGGATAGTCACCCCGATCGCCAAACCTGTTGGGAAAAATAAAATAGTTACTTGTAGTCCTCTAGAGCCCTTTGCAAATAAAAACGGAATTCATATTGTCAATGTAGCTGGAAAGATTGACACTGATCTCAGGAACCAAATTGAGTCTCTCCCTAAACCAGATTATCTATTAGTCGTCGACTTTGGTTACTTTATCCCCGAGTGGCTTCTTGAACTCCCCAAAATTAAACCCCTCAACATTCACCCATCTAAACTCCCCAAGTGGCGCGGCAGTTCTCCGGGACAGTTTGCCCTGCTTTTCGGTGAAAAAACTTCCGCTGTGAGCATCATCGAAATGACCAGCACCTTTGACGCCGGCCCAATCGTCACCCAACATGACTTCAACGTCTCTCCAGGCTGGAATTATCGGCAGTATTACGATTTTGCCTATGATCTGGTCTGTGCGAATCTGGTGGCAGACATAGAGAAGCACAAACGCGATGAAATCAAACCTGCCATTCAACCAGAAATTAGCCCAACTATCACCGCCCACAAACTCACTCGTGACGATGGCTTTATACCCTGGGAATTAGTTGTAGCTGCGCAAAAAGGTAGCCAACTTGAGAAAGTCAACCTGCCTGAGGTACTCCAAAAAGCATTAGATCATCACAAATCACCGGCAACCATGATCGAACACGC
>CAZPFX010000018.1:0-16055 GCA_964586055.1 uncultured Pseudomonadales bacterium
GCTCCTCGGGTAGGACTCGAACCTACAACCCTCCGGTTACATGAAATCCATATATTTCTATACGGCATGGACTATATCTTCACCATATTTTAAATTTTCATTACAAATTTAGGTGGTGGGCGCTCTGCTTGCTTTTTAAACAAGTCTGGGTGTAATCACCTAGTCTCTGAACCTTCCCCAAATTGGGGCTTGGCTGCGGATTGCCATTGCACTAATGTGCAGAAGGTTTCCCGCAATTCACCCACAGTTCATTCCATTGTTTCCACTGGAAGCTGCAATTTTTTACAGCCGGATGCTCTGCCATTGAGCTACCGAGGATAGTTTGTTAATGTGCCGACTTTGCAACCGCAAAGTCTATGACATGCTGCATTGTAGCCAGCAGGGGGTGATATAGCAACTGTTCTTTCTTGATAATTAGGTTTACAAAATCACCGCCAGCGCATTTTTCATATAAAGAATTGCAAAGCCAACGAGTGTTAATCCCAAAGCCTTGAGGGTGTATTTATAGATGTTGCTTTTGAAAAACCAGCCTGCTTTAGATGTTAGGGCAAGGTAGACGAAGTTTATGCCCATGAAGGCGAAGTAAAAGCCTGCTAAGAAGGCGATCGGGAGCCAAATACTAACAGCATAGCCAGTGATAATAGCGGGTCCCGCCAGGGCAAACCAAAATAAGTGTGAACCAGGATTTAAGAGAAGTACCGCTGCCCCCTTTACGAATGATTGAGGCTTAGCATCTTTATTGAGCTTAAAGTCACCTGTGTAGAAAAAGTTCTCGTAGCCGAGCTTGAAGAGATAAGCTGCGCCGATTAGATAGAGCCAGCCCATGGTGATTGATCCCTCTATCGCAATAGATGATAGAAGTAGCAGCGTGACTGGGACACGAACAATATCAACGAGTGGAATAGAGAAAATTATTTTCAAGCCTTCTTTAAAACCGTGTTTAAGAGTTTGCGCCACGATGACCGAGACCAGTGGTCCTGGAATGATTCCCGCCGACAATCCAAGGGAAGCTCCAAAAAATAACGAGGGAAGTACTTGGGAAACAGGACTCATGGCTTGAAACTAGATCGTAAAGATGACCTTCTCAGCACTGTATCTTACTTTTTTGTAGTTAGCATACTCGTCGTCTGCGGCTCTAAAGCCAACAGGGCAAATTGCACAAGTGGAGAGTCCCTGCTCTTTTAGGCCAAGAATTTCGTCAAATTTAGAATTATCAAAGCCTTCCATCGGACAGGCGTCAATGTTTTCTATAGCTGCGGCTGTTAAGAGGACTCCGAGGGCGATATAGACTTGTTTTGCCATCCATGCCGAGAGTTCGTCCTTTGACATACCCGTGACTGATCCGACCATCATTTCTTGATACTCTGCTAATGATTCAGCAGGAACCCCTCTTTTCGAGGCAACATCTTGAACAAATTCAATGACATCTTTTTCGCCGAATTCTGCTTTTCTGCAGAGAACGATCAGTTCTGAAGCGTCAGTGACTTGAGTTTGTCCCCAAGCTGCGTCTTTAAGTTGAGCTCTAATTGCAGGATCTGTGACAACGACAAATCCCCAGGGTTGAAGGCCAAAGGAAGATGGAGCTAATCTAAGAGCTTCTGTGAGAACTGAAAGTTGTTCACTGGTTAATTTTTTTGTTGCATCAAATTTCTTTGTTGCGTAGCGCCAATTAAGTTGCTTGATGAGATCGGACATAGTCTCTTTCTTTGGGTGTTATTACTCTAAAAAGTCTTGGAGTTTCTTGCGACGGCTTGGGTGCTTGAGCTTTCGAAGGGCTTTGGCTTCGATTTGGCGAATTCTTTCTCTTGTGACACCGAACTTGCGACCGACCTCTTCTAAAGTCATCATTTTGTTGTTTGAAAGACCGAAGCGCATGCGAAGGACCCTTGCTTCTCTATCAGAAAGTGCTTCGAGAACTTCATCAACATTTTCGCGAAGCATTTGTTGGCTAGTGGCATCGTATGGTGAGACTTGTTTATCATCAGCAATGAAATCTCCGAGGACACTCTCATCTTCACCACTGCCGACTGGGGCTTCGAGCGAAGTAGTGTTTTGAGAAATTTTGAGAATCTCGCGGACCTTTTCAGGATCCATTTCCATTTCTTTACCAATTTCTTCTGGAGTTGGTTCACGTCCCAGATCCTGCATTAGGCGTCTGGCTGTTCTCATTAACTTATTGATGGTCTCGACCATGTGAACTGGGATACGAATAGTTCGAGCTTGATCAGCTATTGATCTTGTAATAGCCTGCCTGATCCACCAGGTAGCGTAGGTTGAGAATTTAAAACCCTTGGTCCAGTCGAATTTTTCAACGGCTCTGATGAGACCCTTATTTCCTTCTTGGATTAGGTCCAGGAAAGTCATGCCGCGGCCAATGTATTTTTTGGCTATAGAAACAACTAGGCGAAGATTGGCATCGATAAGTTCTTTTTTGGCTTTTGGATCTCCGGACTCTACTTTTTGGGCTAAGCGAATTTCTTGTTCTCTATTCAGAAGTGGAATGCGTCCAATTTCCTTAAGATACATTCGAACTGGGTCTGAGACACCAGCGCTTCCGAGCGAAGAGATAAGCTCTAGTTCTTGGGCTAGTTCATCGGTCTCATCTGGCTCATCTGTTTCTGAGACTGACTCAAAAATATCGATGCTTCCCTTGATGAGTTTGTCATAAAGATTATCAAGCTCGTCGATGTAGAGTTCTGGCTCCACAAAGACTTGCATGATCTCATCTTGGGTGATGTGACCTTGCTTCTTAGCCTTTTTTTGGAGGGCTTCTAGCTCAGTTAAAATTGCTTGTGGAACTTTTTTCATAGGATGCCTCGAGATGGTATATTATACCCGACCAGACGCAAAATGGTTTACCAGTTTAGATTTCACCCCGTAAAAACAGAGAATCTATAACTTTTTTCACGGCCACTTGATAGGCTGAAAGCCTCATAGCATCACCAGTTTTTTCATGCATTTCCCAAGTTTTGTTGAAAGCGGAGACCATTAGAGGATGAAGTTTATCTAATACCTCAGCTTTTGACCAATGGGTGCCTGATAGATTTTGTACCCATTCGAAGTAAGACGTGCTCACGCCACCAGAATTAGCAAGAATGTCAGGAATCACCATGACGCCGCGCTTCTCAAGAATTGCGTCCGCTTCCGGAGTAGTTGGTCCGTTGGCCATCTCGATGATGGTTTTGGCCTTAATTAGTTTTGCATTTTCAGTGGTGACAACGTTTTCTAAGGCGGCTGGAACCAAGACGTCAACATCTAGAGTTAGGAGTTCTTCGTTGCTTATCATTTTTCCCAGGGACATATCGCAGTGTTTCTCATCACAAGCGCACTCGGAAATTTTTCCAGTAGCTTTCTTGCATTCAAGTGTTTTGTCTGGATTAAGACCTGTTTCTACATACATGCCTGATTTGGAGTCTGAGACAGCGACGACTCTGTAACCAAGTTTGTCGGCATGATGAGCAAACCAGTAGCCAACGTTTCCAAAGCCTTGGATGGCGATGGTGATGTCCTTTTTACGATCCCATTTATTTTTCTTTGCAAGTTCTTCTAGAACATAAACGCCGCCAAGACCGGTTGCTTCCGCTCTTCCTTCAGAGCCACCCATCTCAAGGGGTTTTCCTGTGAATGCAGCGAGGGGGTTTTGTAGATGAGCTGTGTCATTTTCTTCTAACATTTTTTCATATTCATTTGCCATCCATGCCATGATTTCTGGAGTAGTATTCACATCAGGGGCTGGAACATCGATCCATGGACCAACATTAGTTCCAAGGAATCGTACGTAGGCACGACTGAGTCGTTGAAGTTCTCTCGAGCTAAGTTTTTTCGGATCGACAATTATGCCACCTTTAGCTCCGCCATACGGAATATCCGCGACGGCAGTTTTCCAACTCATCCACATAGAAAGTGCTTTTACTTCTTCCTCTGAGACATCTGGGTGGAAGCGAATTCCGCCCTTATATGGTCCGCGAGCATTTGAGTGTTGAGATCGGTAGGCCTCGAATGATTCCGTGGAGCCATCATCCATGATGATAGTGAGCTTGTCAGCCAAAAGCTGAGTTGGTTTTGAGAGAAGAGAGATCGCATTATCAAAGCGACTTTTATCTTCGTATTGTGGCCGAAGTTTTTCAGCAACTAGCTTTAGCTGTGTAACAGCATGCTCGTATGGATTATTCATATTATTTAGCTTTCTTGCTGGGATTCCAGCCATCTCTCTGTATCAAGGGCGGCACTACAACCAATTCCGGCTGCTGTAATTGCTTGTTTATATTTGTGATCTACATTGTCTCCGGCAGCAAAAACTCCTTCCACAGAAGTCATGGTCGGAAATTTTTCCGATTTCTTTCCAGTGACGACATAGCCGTGGTCATCTAGATCGACAGCCTCAGCAAAAATTCTTGTCATTGGTTTATGACCGATGGCGACAAACACTCCATCCGCTTGAAGCGTTTTTGCTTCTCCATTTGTTTCAACAACTATTTCTTTCACAACTCCCTCACCTCTGACTTCTTTTAGAACTGTGTTCCACATTACTTTCACTTTCTCATGTGAAAGTACTCTTTCCTGCATAATCTTACTGGCTTTAAAAGAATCGCGACGATGAATGACAGTGACTGATTTGGCAAATTTTGTTAGGGCTAAGGTGTCTTCCATGGCGCTGTCGCCGCCGCCAACTACGAAAGTTGTTTTATCTCTATAAAAGGCCGCATCACAGACTGCGCAAGTGCTTACTCCCCGGCCAAGAAAGACTTTTTCTCCGGGCACTCCGGTCATGATCGACTCAGCACCAGTGGCGATGATAATGCTGTCAGCAGTAAAATTTGCATCTGCGGTCGAAACTTTGAAGGGTTTTGAAGTCACGTCTATAGAAGTCACGAACTTGTCCACCATTCTCGCTCCAAACTTTTCAGCTTGGGCTCTCATGTCCATCATCAGCTGCGGCCCCGCAATGCCTTTGGGAAATCCTGGAAAGTTTTCTATGTCAGTGGTCCACATTAGTTGGCCACCACTCTGCTCACCCGCAAATACAATCGGCTGAAGCTGAGCTCTGCCTGTGTATATTGCAGCCGTATATCCAGCTGGTCCGGACCCAATAATAGCAACGCGGGTGTGTTCCATATTAAGCTTTCAGGGCACTATCGAGCATCTGGACGTAGCCTTCTCTGCCAGCGAAACCAATTTTGCGATCAATTTCTTTGCCATTTTTTAACATGACAACAGTTGGAATGCTCATGACGCCATACTTTTGGGCTAAGTCTTGATTGGCATCGACATCAACTTTGGCGATAATGGCTTTGTCAGCATATGTACCAGAAAGCTCGTCAATGATTGGAGCGGCCATTTTACATGGACCACACCACTCGGCGAAGAAATCAACTAGGACGGGCTTGTCGCCTGCCTCTGAAATGGTGGCGTCAAAAGTTGCGCTTGTTAGGTGGGTTGCCCCTTGGTTAGTGTCTGTCATATTTCCTTTCACTAATTTTCTATTATTTATACTACTTATATTAGTCTTAGCGTAAGAGTTCCTTTAGAACTGTGTCGAGACGGTCGATGTCTTGTTCTCTTGAGCAACTACAGGCTTCGGTGGTTAGAAGATCCTTTGCGACTCTGTTCAGCGAATTTTTTACTGCTACGATTTGGTGAACTACGTCAATACAGTCTCTTTCGCTTTCGTACATACGAACAATGCCCTCAAGTTGACCGGAGATTCTTTTTAGCTGGGTAAGTTGTGGGTCTGTAGCCATGTATTCAATATACCCCCAGGGGGTATAGGAGTCAAGCATCTCTTTGACAATAATTTAGCCAAGAGTGCGCTGAAGCTCGACTACTTTTCGAAGGAGCTCTGCCTGCCTCGCCGTTTCTTCGGGGGTGAGTTCTAGGCGAAGGTCAAGCTCGCGAAGTTCTCGAGAAATTTCCGCCAGCTGAACGTTGGTGGCGCGAACCTGAAGTTTCTTTAGCACTTGTCGCCATTCTTTCTCAGAAGTCACATGATCAAAATTCTCGATCTGAGAATCATCCAAATACCACTCTGCCAAAACGCTTGATAGATCGCTAGGAAGCTTGCTTCGAAGGGATGTTAGAGTTTGCCCATCTGATTTAACAATATATTTGAGAATAGCTGCAGCGCTTGTAGTTTCAAGTTCTAGCTTAAGAAGTTCCTCTGCTCTTTCCTTACGTTTATCATCGGGTGAGTGCAAAAGTAAAAACAGGGTGACTCGCTCTAATTGTTCTAGGACGGAAGATGGCTCGACTTTTCTTTTTTGCTCTGGCTCACTTGAAGATGTAGATAGTCCTTGGGCGATGGTTCTTTTTAGATCTTGTTCAATACTTGCTTCACTCACTCCAAGGGCTTTGCTAATTCTGTTTATATAGTGCTCTCGTTCTACAGCGTGTGAGACCTGTTGAAGGACAGGTGCAAGGTCGATCATAACCTGACGTTTTCCTGAAGGAGTTTTTATGTCGTATTGTTTCAAAGCAGTCGTGATCAGATAGTCATAGGCGGTCACGGAAGCTTTAACGGTTTCTCTCCAAGCGCCCGGGTCTTGAGCAACTAGATCAGCAGGATCTTTTCCAGAAGGAACAACGGCGACTCTGAGCTCCATTGGCGTGTCATGTTTTTTGCCTTCAGCAGTGATGACGCTGATGGCTTTTTTTGTGGCTTCTCTGCCCGCTGAATCGGTATCAAGCGAGAGAATAATCGTGGAAACATAGCGACGCAATAGTCTGGCGTGTTGTGGGGTTAGCGCAGAGCCCTTGATCGCGACACAATTGTTAACGTTGGCCTGGGTAGAAGCGATGACATCAAATTCTCCCTCGGTGACGACGACAGAGTTAGACTTGCGAATCTCTTTAAATAGAGCGCTCAGGCCGAACAAAAGCTCACTTTTATGATAGACGATTGTTTCTGGTGAATTAATGTATTTTGCCTGGTCTTCTCCATCAGTTCCTGGTAGAGCTCGACCTGAGAAGCCGACAATTTGGCCTCTGTGATTAGTGAGCGGGAACATGACGCGATTGCGGAAACGGTCATAGGTATGACCATTTCTACTGATCACCAGTCCAGCGTCGACTAATAGTGAAATTGGATATTTTTTCTTTTTATGCAAATAAGAAAGCAGCCCATCCCAAGCGGGTGTGCTGACTCCAATGCCGAATAGCTTTTTTGAAGCTGAGGTAATTTTTCGATCTTTCAAGTATTTTCTAGCCGCTTCTCCTACCGCGTGTTTTTCTAAAAGAAAGGCATAATACTGTTGAGCGAGGTCCAAAACCTCAAGAATTTGCTGCTTTTTCCCATCTTCTTTAGTGGGGGTGAAAGCTTGCAGCTCAATTCCAGCTTGCTCTGCCAGAAGTTCTAAGCTTTCATGAAGAGTTAGGCCCTCATATTTTTCTAAAAAGTCATAGACGTCACCATGCTCATTACAGCCAAAGCACTTATAGCGCTGCATGACCGGACTGACGAAAAATGATGGAGAACGCTCTGAGTGGAAGGGACAAAGGCCACGATACTGGCCACCAGCCGCCTGTAAGGAAACATGTTGCCCGATAATTGTGACAATATCGCTAGCTTCTTTTACCCTTTGAATATCTGACATGCTTTGTACTTGAAGTATACGCTATACTTGATAGATGCCAACTCAGAAACTGCTTGTGATCCTGTTTTTGAGTTACTGCTCGCTTTTCTTTTTTGCTAGGCCACATCTTCCAACCTTAGATCTTGGTAGACACATTATTAATGGTCGGGAAATTATTGAGAACGGCTCGGTATTCGAGGATAATCACTACTCACACACCAGCCCCGACTTTATGGCGGTAAATCACCATTGGCTTTTTGGAGTCTTTGCCTACTTGGGTTATGAGCTTGGCGGCTTTCCACTGCTAGTAATTAGTAATGCTTTATTAAACTTGTTAGCTATTGGCGGGGTTTTGTTGGTTGCATCAAAAATTAGTTCAACAAAATCAGCTTTAATTGCCGGAGTGTTTCTGCTGCCACTTCTGATAGATCGCAACCAAGTGAGACCTGAAACAATTAGTTTTTTGTTCTCAAGTATTTTTCTAGTTATTCTTTGGTTTCAGACAAAGAAACGACGTTGGTGGCTGACGGCGTTAGTTGCCCTACAAATTGTCTGGGTTAATTCACATTTATTTTTTGTTTTTGGTCCGGGGTTAGTGGGGGCATTTTTCTTGCGTTCTTTATTTGTCAAAAAATTTCGCTGGCAACTCAAATCATTAGGGATAACTCTTTTAGGAGTGGTTCTCGCCAGTTTTTTTAACCCAGTTACCTGGAGAGGAGTTATTCAACCATTTATGATTTTCAGTAACTACGCCTATCCCGTTGCAGAGAATCAATCAGTTTGGTTTTTCCTGAAATTTCATCCATCGCCAAGTTATTGGTACAGCGCCATTGTCTTGATAATAACTTTTGGATTAGTTGCCTACATTTTGAAACAAAGGAGATCGGAGTTTTTGCCTCTGATTTTAATTACTGCGGTTTTTGCTATTGCGGGAGAGATGGTTACAAGGATTTTGTCTTTTTTTGCTCTGCTCTCGATTCCTCTCTTTTCAATTTCATTTGATTCGATCTGGAATAAATATGCAAAAACAATCCATCGGCTGCAAGAAAATACCCTGGCTGTGATGATTATTTCGACAGTCTCATTTGTTGGTTTATTAATTTTAATTCGCACGAGTCTTTTTGTGCCGAGTCTTTATTCTCTCGGTGTTCGTGAAACTCCGAACGCAAATGATAGTGCGGAGTTTTTTAAGACTCTTAATCCGAGTGGTAATATTTTTAATAATTACGATATCGGTGGTTACCTCATCTTCCATCTTTATCCTGACTATAAAGTTTTTATCGATAACAGGCCGGAAGCCTATCCAAGTAGTTTTATAGAAAATGAATATATAGCAGCTCAGAAGGATGAGCAGGTCTGGGAAGAGATTGCAGAAAAATATGACATTGGTAGCATTTTCGTTTATTATCGTGATCGTACGGATTGGTTCGAGCCATTCATAATTAGGCGTCTGGATGACCCGCGCTGGGTGGCGGTATATGCTGATCAGGATGCCATTATTCTTTTAGACGATAGACCTGAAAATGCAGAGCTCATTGCTAAATACCGACTGCCGGAAGGGGTGTTTTCGTATTAGTTTTTATGAAATTTTCTAAGATAGATTGCCTTTTTTTGTTTTTGACTGCAATACTACTTGGCTTGGTTTCCTGGTATGGCGCTTTCGGTGATGAGCAGGAAAACATTACTGCTGGCTGGTTGATTGTCCAAGGTCTCGTTCCATATCGAGACTTCTTCTTTCATCACGCTCCCCTACCATTTTTCTTGGCAGGACTAGCCGAAAGCTTGAGTGCAGGAAATGGTTTGGCAGTTTCTCGAGGCTTAGTAGTTTTTATGCACTTATTTGTCTGGGGTTTTGTTCTTAGATTTTCAGATAATAAAATTCGTAAAAGTGTTTACATATCGATGATATTAATAAGTGGTTTTTTAGTTCCATTATTTCATCTTCAAATGCTGCTCGCTGACACGCTTGTGGTTTTAAGCCTGGTGATGATCTTGTTCGTGAGTGCTAGTTGGTGGCGATACAATTTTCCTAATCCAGAAAAGGTGGTCGCAGTTTATGTAGCCTCAACATTTATCGCAGTAACAAGCAGCGTTGCCGCTTCGATAGCTTTCGCAATTATTGGCTTGATTCTTGTTTACAAATTAATAAGCGAATTTGGGCTTAAATTCTTGCTTCATAAAATTACAAGGCAAATATATTGGGGATTTTTTCTTTTCGCGATCTTCCCAGTTTATTTCTCGCTAAACAAAGCTCTAGAGTCAATGTGGTGGTCCGTTTTTGTTTATAACCAAAAATACTACCTGCCCTTCAGATTAGCTGAGAATGAATTCGAGAGAAAATTTGGAATGATAGGAAGAATTATTCAGCAGTTTTATTTTTTCATAGCGAGATCGTCTCAGGAATTATTTTCAGCATTGAGAGCCTTTATCTCTACTTTCATTCATATTCCAATGGCAATTTCCAATAATTCTTTTTCAGAATTGCCAAGTTATCTTCAAATAATGTTTTCAGAGTTTTTTCTTCATTTAGCAAATATTGAGGTAGCCATGCTCTTGCTTCTCTTGACAACCATTATGTTGCTACTCTGGAAAAAACCTGTTTTTACACTTCCAGCTATTTTATTATTAATATTCTTACGCTTTCGTAGTAATGAGCTGTTTCACATCGGTCCGTTTGTTGCTGGAATGGTTATATTTGCCTCAGTGCTCTTTTTCCAATTAAAAGAAAGGAAGGTCAAAATTGCTCTGATCTTTTTGTGCATCCCATTTTTAATTATTACCTCAAGCTCCTATGTCTCACATTTTCAACAAAAAAACCCAGTTGTGTCACAAGTTCAAGTTAATAATGCCAAAAATATCGCTGAGAATTCGCAAAAAGATGATTCATTACTGGTGATAGATGGAGATACTTATCTTTACTATTTGTCAGATAGGCTGCCAGCGACAAGATATTTTTATTACCTGCCCTGGTTTGTCCCATCTGAGAGAATAACATCAGAAGTTGCTAGAACAGTAAGCTTTAGAACAGCCGATACGATCTTCATGGAAAATGTTGGCGAGAATGACTATCGTTATCAGCTTGTCTCGTCTTTGGAATCGAATTATTCGGGAGTAGCCCCCAACGTTTGGAAGGTAAAGTAAAAGAAGAGAATTAATATGTGTGGAATTTTTGCTTATAGTGGCCCGAAAAGTAATGCTCCCGAAACGGTTTTTGAGGGTCTGAAAAGTCTTGAGTATCGTGGATACGACAGCTGGGGTGTGGTGACGCAGCCGGGAGAATCAAGCATTCAGCAAAAATCACTAGTTGTTAAGAAACGAATCGGAAAAATTGGTACCAACGATATAAATGAGCTGCCGCCTTCACACATCGCCATAGGCCACACTCGCTGGGCAACGCATGGAAAAGTTACCGAGCTGAATGCTCATCCGCATCTGTCGTGCGATTGGAAAATAGCTATTGTTCATAACGGGATTATTGAGAACTTTGTAAAATTGCAGGCCGATCTACGCGCATCCGGCCATAAGTTTGTCTCAGAAACAGATTCGGAAGTTGTGGCTCATTTGCTAGAAGAAGAACGCAAAACTAATGATTTGCCTACATCACTCAGAAATGTCTTTTCTAAACTTGAGGGTCTCAACGCGGTCATAGCTATGGAGCTTAATAGTGAGTCTCTCGTTGCTACCACTAACGGTTCACCACTGGTTATTGGGATTGCGAAGGGTGAAATTTACATGGCTAGTGACCCCTCTGCCCTGCTTCCTTACACGACTGAGGTTATTTTCTTAGAGGATGGCGTCATGGCTATTTGGAGTGAAAATAAGTTGCAGTTCGCTTCTACGAAAACTGGAAAAAAGTTAGAGCCAACGTCACAGCAGATCACTTGGAAAGCCCAGTCGGCAGAAAAGGGAGCATTCGCTCATTTTATGTTGAAGGAAATGCACGAGCAACCAGCAATTATTCGTAGAATCGCAAAGAACGCCGAATCAAACTCTAACTCCGACTATAAAGAACTTGCCGATCGAATTAAAAAGGCACGGCATTGCTACCTAGTTGGCTGCGGATCATCATGGTTCATCGCCAGAATAGCTCAGTATGTTTTTGCTAAAATCGGAGTTTTAATCACCCCAATCGTTGGCAGCGAGTTTCTAGAAGCCGCGCCAGCTCTGAGCAAAGACGACTTTCTCATCGTTCTCTCACAGTCAGGCGAAACAATGGACAGTATTAAGCCAGTAAAATTGGCAAAAAAATCTGGGACAGGAATTGGAGCTTTGGTAAATGTGCCAGGATCAAGCATTTCGCGATTAGCTGATATTACTTTACTCATAGAAGCCGGACCAGAAAAAGCCGTGGCAACAACCAAAGCCTTCACGGCTACGCTTATGCATCTGCTTCTCGTCGCTAAAGAAATGGATGGAGAGTTGTTCTCGAAACTTGACTTCAACAAAGTCGCCTATGGTGTTGAGCGAGCCCTTTCTACTGCCAAGACTACCCAATTAGACAAGTTGGCAAAGAAATTTCAGAATGATGAGCACCTTTTCTGCCTAGGACGTGGAGTTTCGTTCCCAGTGGCGCAAGAAGCCGCTTTGAAAGTTAAAGAAGTATCTTATCTACACGCCGAGGGTTTGGCCGGAGGTGAGCTTAAACATGGGCCTCTGGCGCTTATTACCGATGGCACACCATGCATTGTTTTGGCCCCAAATGACGAAACATATGCCGACGCAATTTCTGGGGCGATGGAGATGAAAGCTCGCGGAGGCTATGTTATTGGAATTAGCCCGCAGACACATCAAGTTTTTGATGAGTTTATCGCAGTTGACTACCTAGGGTTGGGAACGATTTTCCTTGAGTTGGCTGTTGTCCAGTACTTTGGTTATGCTTTGGCAATAGCAAAGAATTTGGATCCCGATATGCCAAGGAATTTGGCGAAGAGTGTTACGGTTGGTTAAATGCCGACAGCCAGCTTTGGTTTTCCGGTATTGAGCTCAGTTTTGCTAATTCCAAAAAGATCAACGATTTTAAAAGAGTCTTCTTCTTTTTGAACTTTGATATAGCAAGTATTTTTAATTGAGCCATAAGGGAGTTGGTTGAGTGACTCAACAAAAGCGAAGTGGGCCAAAAGCGACAAGATCACATTTGCATGAGTCACCATGAGAATAGTCTTGTCTTTGTGAGTTTCGGAAATCTTTCTGAAAAAAGGAATAACTCTCTCAAGTACGTCTTCCAGGGACTCCATGTCATCGACCACTTTCCACTTCAGTTGATCTGCAAGTGGAGCCTGGTGATACTCGTCCAAGCTCTGACGATGTTCTTTCCATGCATCAGTACTCTTTAATCCTTCGAGGCGACCAAAGTGGCGCTCTCTAATTTCCGGAAATTCATTTATCTCCAGTCCTTTTGTGGAGGCAATATGCTCCGCAGTTTGTTTAGCTCTAGTTAGATCAGAAGCGAAGACGGCATCAATGGTTATGGAAGAAAGAAGTTCGGCAAGATCCTTTGCTTGCTGAATTCCCACCTCAGTCAGCGGAGGGTTAGTTCCGACAATGTCTTCATTTATATTCCCTTCTGATTGGCCGTGGCGGACGATGTAAAAAGTTGTTGGCATTAGTTGCTAAAACTTGACCTCTACCCTGTCGTCGCTGCCCTTATTTGTGGGATCAAGAATAAATATTTTACTTGGCACTATTTTAATAAGTCTTAACGCAGCGGAGCCAATATATAGATCTGGACTTAGATATTTTTTAATGTCTGAAGGCGTCTTGGCAAATCTTTTTTTATATATCGTTGTAGCTGCGTGAATTATTTCTTTTGGCTCGACTAGATACGCTTTTGCAGAAGCCTGAACGCCATTAATATCACCAGGTTTCTCAGTTGAGTTAAAAATAGTGAAAGCTACATCTGGATTCAACTCAATATTTTTTACATGAATTGTGTTCTTTGTAGATACACAGAAAAAATTATTATTCTCGTCTGCAGCATAAAAAAGAGCCGTGTTCCAAGGAACGCTATCTTTTAAAGTTGCGAGTGAGAGATAAAGATTCTCTGAGATGATTTTTTTGGCGATTTGGGAGGAGGTTTTTTTCATAACTATATTATCTTTTGTTCCCAAAATAGGAACGGTTGTCCCAACCGAGAGTTTTTAACCATTCCTATTTATACTCTAAAAAAGGCAAAAGTTGAGGGTGTATTTTTATCGTCTCTTAATCGCCATATCAACCAAAAAAACTTGGTTACTTCGCAGGAGTGGCATCGCATCTTGTGGGAAAAAACCATATTCGCTGACTTCTTTTGAGGCGACAAATTTTCCGCCAATTAAAACTCCTGTATAGCATAAATCGAGTCTGGCTGAATCTCTATCTGTTCGAGTCATCAGAGAATCATCCATGCTCACAACAAGCCCTGACTCTTCCATAATTTCTCGTTCCAGACCTTCTTTGGGATGCTCGTGAGCTTCCAGGTAGCCTCCAGGGAGGGACCAAGCATGTGATCGATAGCTGTGTTTAAAGAGTAAGATCTCGTTTTTATCGTTAAAAACAATTCCCGTCACGCCAACTAGAAATTTATCATGTAAGAGTCTCATGATAAAAAGTTGCGCTCCTTTGGGGAGCTTGAGACTTTTGTATATTTTTGAGAGGAGTGATTTCATAAAGCGTGCGGATCACTGACTTCTGGACCCGTGTGCTTTAATTTTTCATTTTCTATCTCGAGCTGATGAACTCTTTTTGTCAAAGAAAGTATTTCATCTTGACCAGTTTTTATTTCTTTACTCTTATCCCGCAGCTTAAAATAGGTTGAGATGCCGGTTAGTGATTGCATGACGTAAGACAAAATTAGACCTGTCAGCAATGAGCCAACAATAACATAGAAAAGAGGTACGTCAGAAATTGTATACTGACCAAAACTTAGCGATACTTGTTCCAAGTTATATCTAGAGATGTACGTCAATGCGGATCCCGCTAGCAAGAGGAAAATGATCTGTAACATGTTTAACCTCTTATTAGCCTGGCCACAGAGATAACGACCATGGCGCCGACGACAGCCACAGCGACGCTGTAGAAGTTAAAACCAGTGACTCCAGGCATTCCGAAGAATGGCATAAGGTATCCGGCAACAATCGACCCAACAATGCCCATGACAATATTTCCAAGCGCGCCTTGTCGAGCGTCTGTGTTCATAAACATTGAGGAGATCCATCCGACAATTGCTCCAAAAAGTATCCAAAGTAGTAGTCCCATAAGTGCCTTCTTTCTATTTATTCCTTGATTTTTTCAATCACTATTTTTTCTGGCAAATATTCAGTTAATGACTTCTCAACAAGTTGAGCCAAAGTCATATCTTCTATAATCGCTGCCGCTTTGGCATGCTTGATGACAGAAGGCTTGAGGAATAAGGTTAAGCGTTGTTTTGAAGTATTTGACATACTACACATAGTACCACCATTTGAATCAGTTGTATGTAAGGAACTTAGAAACTATCGGCTATTCAAAACCCTTGAATCTTTAGCATAACTATGCTAGTATAAAAATACTATGATAAGTATGACAGTTTCAAAAAATACTATTGGTTCAAATATCAAGAGTAGGAGAAAAAACCAAAATTTATCTCAAGAACAATTAGCCAGTAATGCAGGTATCAAGTATTCAAATTTAGTTAAAATTGAAAACTCTCTAATAAACAAGCCGTCAGTGCATACGATATATCGTATTGCAAAATCATTAGATACGACTGTCGAAAACCTTATCGAAGCGAAATAAGGAAGTCTGTGGGAAGAAAGAATAAAGAGAAAATGATTAGCAATGAAAATAAAGTAATAATGAAGATACACTCCGTCTTCCCTTTTGATTTATTCCCCAATTCGATTATTTTGAAAAAAAATAAGATAGATATTATTCATAGGCCATTTTTCTTTGCGAGAAATGTCTTCACTGTTTTTATTAGTGACATCAGAACAATAATCATTAGTAGCGGTCCGTTTTTTGCCACTTTGTCTTTTGAGTTAAAAGGCATGAACAATGATCAGAATCCCAACCCCACTCGTTTTTTAAGAAAAAAGGATGCAAGACAATTGAGAAAATTAGCGCTTAGTTTCTGTGAAGTCCAATCTATTCAAAGTCAAAAAAAGACTTCTAAGAAAGTGAAGTCAAATAATAATTAGAATAAAAAGTATATATTCCCGGTATTAAAATAGTAGAAAGGAAACCATGGACACAATGAATCCATACATAACAAAAGCTGAGGCAGAGCTAGAGAAGCTTTCGGCAGATTTTCAAAAGCTTGCTGCACAAGTAAAATCACAGGTTGCAGATGCAGAGATTGAAGTTAAGCATCAAGAGATGAAGAAAAAGCTCGAGCAATCATTGCAAGAAGCAAAGATGCAGATTGAAGCCGTGAAGACATCGACAGAGACTTCTTTTGAAGATTTCAAGAAGAAATATGAGGCAACGATGGAAAAAGTTCGATCTAGCTACGACCAATTAACTCAGTAAATG
>CAZPFX010000019.1:0-15842 GCA_964586055.1 uncultured Pseudomonadales bacterium
TCTTGCAACCATATTAACACATTGTCATGTGCTAAAGGTTACAAGACCCTTATTTGTTGACTGACATTATTAGTCATGATCAATATTGATCAACGGAAATATGTAATTACGGCTTGGTTTATAATCGTTTCCATATGATCATCCACACAAACCAACTAGACAGATGGCAAGAGTATCGAGATCTTCGAATTCGAGCCTTAAGAGATATCCCCCAGGCTTTTCTTGACGATCCAGAGAATGCAGAAAATTGGCCGGCAGAGGAGTGGCAAAAACGTATGGAAAACATGTATTTTGCAGAGGAGGAGGGAAAATGGGTTGGTATGATTGGGTCATATCAAGAGCCCAAGAGCAAACTGCAACATATCGCCAATGTAGTTAGCTTTTTTGTTCTACCAGAAAGTAGAGGGCAGGGAATTGGTAAGGCTTTACTCTCAAGAGTGATCGAGGATGCGAAAAAAAAGAAAACAATAAAGAAATTACAACTGGGTGTAGTGACAACTCAGGAATTTGCTCAGCAGCTTTATTTATCTTTGGGGTTCGTCAAAATTGGCGAGCAGAAATATGCGGTGAAAGTTGGAGAAGAGTATTTTGATGAATACTTGATGGAGATGTATCTTTAATAAGATTCCGGCAAGGTAATTAGCGTTTTTTTAGAGTTTTAGACACCAATTTTGACTCCCAGCCAGCTCTAATTAAATTTTCTCTAATTTGTTGTTCTGAGAGACCGAAAGAGCGGGCTGAAGTTGCATAGTCTTCGACCTGATTTTGCATTTGTTTTACTTGGCTAGTAATTTTCCTTCCAGGAGGAGTTAGTGAATATAAAAACAACAAGATAAGCCCTATCATATAGGCTATGCTTATCCAAAAAAGCATGCCGACTCCCGCAGTGCAGATGGCCGAAAGTAAGAATAAGCCAAGAAATTCTGGGATAAATACCATTGGAATGGCTAAGACCAACCCACCAACTATGATGTTATTTTGAGCAATGCGATAGTCAAACATTGATTTTTTCATAAGTTATTATCTAGCGTCATACGCCAAAATGCTACGAAAGACAAAACTATCATCAGGTATAGGGGGATTGCGATAGCGATCTCTATTGGGATGCCAGAGAATGGGGTTACAAACCCAGTGAAATTTTGCACTACACTCTCAGAATAGACACGATATTGATTGGTGATCATCCAGGATTCTACTTGATAGAGAATCAGGCTACTCAGAGAAATATATAAAATAAATCGCCAGAAATAATTTACAGAATGGACTAGAAAATCAAGTGTCCAGGTGCTAAGCCAAATAATAAGCATCCAGACAAGAATTCTAATGATAGAAATATCTAGATAGACATATGACCAAGCTGGAAAGTGTTGATTAAGTGCGAGAGGCTCGACTAATAGTTCGTAAGCCACTATGCCAACAAAAAATACAATAAAATTTTGTAAAGAGAATCTTCGTTTAGTGGGCACAAATGGTCGTCCATTAGCTACTTCTTTCCAGAAGAGGAAAAAAGCAATAACAAGTGCTGAGAACACCGGGGCATAGTAAAAGACTTCAACAGGAATTGTGAAAAACCAACCAAGACTGGTTGATATTACCTCTGGTGCGTAAGTTCTTACACCAATGCTAGTCAAAATCATTTCTCCAGCGATAGTGAAAATGAGCATCGGAGCCAGGTAGGCAAAGTACTTAACCCTAAGTTTTTGTTTACCCAATAGCCGATCAATAGTCATAATGCTGGCCATGAAGGCTGCTGCCCAGGCAATAGTTAGGACCCAGCTTAGATCGATGTAAATGTAACCAAATTTCCCTAGGTGAAGACTGTTCCAGAGAGGAGCCGTAAAGAGCTCAAAAATGACAATTCCAGCCAAGAGAATAAAAATATCTCTGATTTTATGATGAAAGCGCTTGACAAAAAAGTAGCTTGAAATAGTAAAGAAAGCAATGCTGGCGATGATAAATGCTGTACTTAAGGGGGTCAGTGTTTTGTCAAATGAACACAGGCTCGCGTCAACAACACATCCGTATCTTTGTCCTATGTTTGTTAGATATGGGGTGATGAGATCAGTTAGATTCACAAGAAATGCACTTTCTGCTATCGCTATCTTTTATCTTACACCCACCCCATTTAGATTTGCTATAGAGAGGTTGCGATGTCAGCTGATCCCAGAGCTTATAAAGAGGGGTTTTAAGAATACTGCCATAACTTTGGTGATTGAAGTCGCAAGACATCAATTCTCCGTATGGAGAAATATAGCAGTAGCTTGTGCCGCACGAGCAACCGACGCTTCGATGAGAGGTAAAGTAGGCAAAAGAAATAACACCAGGACCATTGGGATTGGAAAGATTGTAGTCTTTTATATCTTGAATCATGCGTTCTACCCAGTCGTGGTTATCAACCAAGTCTCGACGATTCTTGTACCGGCCAGAAGGCATTGCGTCGAAAATGAGTAACTCATGAACTTTAAGTTTTTCAGCTAATTTAATCATCCTTTGTAGCTCCCCAGAGGCATATGACTCTGGAGTAAGGGTGGCAGAGATACCCGTAGAAAGTCCTAAGGAGGCAGCCTTGTTAATTCCAAGCACAGCTTTTGCAAAAAGGCCTTTCCTGCCCCTGAAGCTATCGTGCACTGCTGGTTTAGAGGAATCCAGACTAACATAGACACTATCTAGTCCAGCTGTCGCAAGCTTTTCAATTTTCTCTTCAAGTAGCCAGCCATTGGTGAACATGGTCACTGTCGAGAGGTTGGAATCAATGCTTGAGATTAGTTCTGGCAAGTCATCGCGCATTAATGGTTCGCCGCCAACAATATTAATTACGCAAGCGCCTAGTTCTTGTGCCTGAGAAATTATTGATTTAGCTTGATCGAGATTCAAAACTTTCTTTTTTGGGTTGTGGACGCCTTTAAAGAAACTACAGTGTTCACAAACAGCATTGCACTCATCGTTAACTGCAAAACTAACTAGATTAGGCATGTTTCTATTTTGAATTCCTTTTAAGAAACTTCGGACCATAAAGTTAGCCATTGGTTTGCTGTACAGGGCGGGTGTTGAAAGAGAGTAGACAGGAAAACCACGACGAATATGAATAATTTTGTCATGACCTAGGTAGGTTCGATAAAGGATTTGGACATAATCTTTCGTGTACCCAACCGTGCGTTTAAGTAGAAAGAAATTGAGGAAAAGATTACGCCATCGTTGCACAATGCTGTTACTATGACAGAGTATATTTTAGTTGCATAGGGGAGGGCGAGAGAGTGTTTGTGATAAGAATATTTGTGGAAGGACTGTTCTTAGTGCTTCCTGTTCTTTTTGCTGGAGTAATTTTTGTCTTAATTTTAGACAAAGGCTGGCTTGAATCGTTCCGGCAGCCGATAGATTTCAATAAACTCTGGAGAAATAAAAGAATTTTTGGTTCAAATAAAACTTGGCTAGGTCCTATCGTGATGATTCTGGCAAGCGCTTTTGCGTCGATGATGACTTGGAAAGTTATTGACATGATAAATCCACTCGGTTGGTCATTGCCTTCAATTGGAGTTTTCGCATTTTTTTATGTTTTGACAGGCGCAGCTTATTCTTTAGGAGAATTGCCAAACAGTTTTTTTAAGCGCCAACATAATATTTCTCCTGGGAAGGTTCCCGATGACAGTCGTAAAGATTTGGTGATATTTCTCGATCTCATTGATGGTGTTATGGTTGCTGCTATTGTCTTAGCATTGTTGCTTCATCTTCCAACTTGGCAGTCACTAGCGGTTATCTTTTGGGGAACAAGTTTCCATTACTTAGTTTACGTTTTTATGATCAAAAGAGGATTAAAGTCCAGCTAAAAAGCAAGTACACAATTGGTATTGTTAGGTTATCCCAACCTTTAAAAGTGAAATTCTCTGTTATTGCCAGTAAGAAGGAAAACAATAAGCCAACTGAAAAAGACGGCATGGTTTTACTAGCTATTAGAACTACTGCAGCCAAAATCAGGTATGTTGAAAATCGAATCAACACTCTATTTTTGGTTTTGTAGAACATTTTTTCATCAAAGACGGCGGTGATTGCATCAGGAATTCCTAAGACCAGAATCCCCGTGATAAGCAGCGGTTCAGAGTTCCAAAGAGTTGCGCCGAGGGCCAGAACTCCAAGTGGAAATAAAAATGAACCATAGCTAGCATGAGATTTGTCTTCGATGGCATCATTTTGATGTTTCTTGTGGAGGATAAAATAAATAAGGAAAAAGATAATACATAAAGAAATGAATTGAATTTGAGTTAGCACTATCGCAGCCAAGACAGCTCCTAGAGAAGAGACTAGATGCAAGCTTTTTCTCAAGAAAAAAGTTGGAAATTTATGTTTTGAAGCAAGCCATCTAACTGAAAAAAGCAGCGACAGGTTTAGTAGTAGAATCGAGAAAAACCAAATCATTGATACATTCTTTTAATCAAAAAGGTGGCTGATTTTTTTGATGTTCTTTGCCTCATTTGTAAAATTCTTTTTAGTGTTAGTCGGTGCTCCAACAAGCCCAGTCTAGCTTTTATAGGTAGAGAATTAATACTGGAGCGAGTAAATCCCGATGTTTTTAGCATGCGTTCTATCGAATTTGAAAAAGTAAAAGCACATTGAGATATTTTGAACTCAGATGTGGCTTTTTGGATGAGTTTGTTGCCAATACCAAGATGCCTAAACTTTGGAATAACGAAGAGTCCGCCTATCTCCAACCAAGCTGAAGAAAGAGGTTCGATTAAGATGATTCCGACTGGTAATGATCTAATACGACAGACAATTACTCGGTTGTTTAAAGCAAGCCGTCGAATAGTTTTTGGCGAACGATAGCCGATACTTTTTTCATTTGAATAAATCTTGGTCGCCCAAGAGATCTCGTTGTTATTTGGTTTTGTGATAAATTCAGGTAAGAAATTGGCCATATAATGCGATGCTTGAAAGAACTACAACGGCGAGCAGCAACCAAAAGCTTGATTTCGGCTTGTAACTGCGCTGAGAACTAATCATACCGATGCTTAAAATAGCCAGAAGAGAGGCTATGAGCAGTTGAGGTGGCTGCCGCCAGATCCAAGTTTCAACATAAAAAATCAGGATGACAGCCAGTAGGATGTGTGGAGTAACTATTCCCTCATAGTATTTTTGCATTTTCTCGTTTTTGAGAATGCCGTTCGTGGCCATTCTGCTGAGTCTGAGAACGCTGAAAACTAGGATCAGCAGAGAAACAACTGCGCCAATCCATGAACTTGCAAAAATATATAGGTAAACGAAAATTGCACAAAATAAAGGATAGTTAAGAGCGTCGATTAGAGTATCTAGCTGCAGACCAAACTTTGAGTTCGTCTTTTGTTTTCTTGCTACCCAGCCATCAGCGAAATCAAAGACAAAAGCAATCAAACTAAAAAATATGGCTAAAAATGGTTCGTTTTTCAGCATAGACATGATGGCGAGCCAAATGGGGAGTATTCCTGCTAGGGAAACGAAATCAGCTAGTTGTAGTTGGCGGACAAATTTCATACTTTACCAGACATTGTAATAGTTCCAGCGGAGGTTGAGAGGATTATTTTATCTCCAGTCTTTAATAGTTCTGTGCAACCAGTAGCACCAGTTAAGCAAGGTATTCCAAGCTCTCTAGCGATGATCGAGGCGTGAGAAAGAGTTGAGCCGTACTCGGTAACGACTCCAGCTGCTAGGGGAAACAGTACCGTCCAGCCTGGATCAGTTTTTTTTGTAATGATAATTTTTCCAACAATGTCTACAGAGCTGGAAAATTCATTCATAACTACGACCGGAGCGACAACAGTGCTGGTTATGGATGTTGGTGTGCCTTGCAGAAAGAGTTTTTTGCTTCGCTTTACACGAGCTGTGTCAGTTTGTAGTAAGCCATTGTTAATACTGCGAGTTGTCAGGCGTTGAGATGAATGCTGACGAGCGTAAAATTGGAGCATTTTTTTTCTAGTTTTGACTATTTCCCTAGGCGATAGAGGTAAAGACTGAAAGAGTATGAATGAGCGCAGCTCATGATAGGTAAGATAGAAAACGTCTTGGCTTGTTTCTAATTCTCCCAAGGCTGAGAGCTCTTGCCCAAGTTCTAGAAAAGTTTCTCTGGCGATACCGTAGGCTTGGCCACGATTCAGTCTGAACTGTTCACGACGATATATTCCTTTCACGGTGATGTTCTTCAGTAAGAATAGAAGTGGTCTCAAGATTGGCTTAGTAAATTTTATGGGTTTTGCAGTCTTTGTTTTCTGGACTTTTTTAGAAATTGGTTGAAGCAAGTACTGCTGTAATATGGCGATAAACTGCGCGGGATCTTCGCGGAATTTAGGCTGCTCTAGTTTCAGTTCTTGCGCGGAGCGATTGCCGTATTTGGTCAAGTAGAGTTCTAGCTTTTGAAAATATAATTTTACTGTGGTATTTTTGCTAGTTTTTAATTGATCCCAAGCTTCCTGGGCTGGTTTTTTTAATATCAATGAAACGACTTCATTTTTGTTGGCAGTATTTGCTAGCCGCTGTAGTTCTAACAAGGGCTCCATACTTTCTGGTGTTGAGCCAACTGTGATGAGCGAATTTAGATATTCTTGAGGTTTATCAATTGATTTTTCAGCCAGAACAGAGAGCAAGCCAAAGCTGATCATTACCCTGAAATCATTAATGATGGTGTATGACCAGAGAGAAAAAAATGAGTCTCTCATTTTTTCAAAAGCATAAATTTTTTGGAACAAAGCTTGTTGAGTTTTACTAGATCTAGATAACTGGTACTCGCTGTATGACTTCGAAAAATTTCTTCTGAACAAAGAAAAAGCTCTGAAAGGGAATAACATGTACCAAATGAACGAAAGAGAAGTGAGTAGTGAGCATTTTATTTCTGTAAAATCACTTTCGTTATCAGCTTTTACGGGTGAGAGCATACGATTAAAAAATTTCTTATTGATGCTATAGAACGGAAGCATTTTTAATATCCGATACCAGTTGTCTAGGTTGTAGTACAGGGAACCGTGTACGTAGGCGAGCATGTTGCTGAGAACGTAGCGGTTTTTTGTCAGAGAAAACTCTGGGGTATTCAGCAGTCGAAGAAATTGGCTATAAACTTGGGTGTAGGCTTCGCTAATAAAAGAAAAAGTTAAGGGCGCAGTCACACCGGGGTAGTTTTCACCAATGTTCGTGGCATCAAAGACAAGCTGATCTAATAAGGAAGTTTCAGCAGTAATTGGTCTAATTTGAAGTAGCCAAATATGATTTTTATCTATGGCCCACTCGATGTCAGCTGGCTTTCCATATTTTTTTGCAACTCTTTTAAGAATGCCGTGAAATTTTCTCCATTGAGCTACTGAGATATCACTCGGGAGTTCATTCTCAGGTATGGAAGCTAATGAGTAAGAAAGTTCCTCATTATCACCATCAGTCACAGCGGTGGCTTGACCGATACTTACGGTGGAATTTGCCAGTGAATCTGGGTAAATAAATGCCACACCGCTATAAGCAGACTTTACATATTCCTGCACAATAAGCTTGCTCGAAGTTATTGGAGGAAGTTGCTGCTGGCTTAAGTAGGCAAGGACTCTTGAGGAGTTTAAGGAATTTAGAGCTTTTTTGCGAGCCTTCTTGAGTTCCAATTTATTTATGGCAACATTGCCGACTGATTCAAAAAGACCGGCAAAAGAATGCTTCTTTTGGTCTTCTCCCAGGACGCTAGGCCTAAGAATCAGGCGCGCATCTGCAGAAAAAAAATCAAGTATTTTCTCTAAGAAAATGCTTTCTTTTTGAGTGCTATTAATAGTAATGAACTTTGGTACAACTGAAGGAAAATTCGTGCTTAGCCAGTGAAGTTGGGATGCTTTTGTCGTGATTCTCGGCATCATACCAGAAAAATGAAGGTGGCTAGCTGTGCTAGGGCTAAGACAGATGTTAGCAAGAAAATATTTTTGTAGAATGCTTTGTTTGCGAATAGTCTGAACATTGAGTAGAGAAGTACTGGAGATAGACTAATAAGCCCTAAAGTTGTTGAGAAGTGTCCAGCTATAAATAAACCAACACTAGAAAATACACACAAACTGATCATGACGACGGTAGTGACATCTTGTCCCCATTTAGCAGCATAGGTGTCTTGAGTAATTTCTCCTTGAGGATCATGGCGGTGGGTGTTTTTTCTGCCAAATTCAATCAGCAAGACTGGATGAAAAACAGCGAACAATAAAGCTAGTGAACTCCAGCCAACTTGGATAAAGTTGGGAGAATTGCTGAGAATAACTGCAAGATAAAGAATTACCAGGGCAACTTCATGAGAAATAACATAGAGGACGGAAGCCCTTTGCCAGAAATCATCTATCCAAAATTCTTTCAGCATAATAAATGAATATGCCCAAGCTAAAATAAATAAAAATAGAGATATAGTTTGGCCAAAGACCAGCCACGAAAGGGGCAACATTATAAGAGAGGTTGCGATGCCATAAAAATACAGGGTTTTTTTGTTTACTAAGCCAGATTGGAGTGGCCGATCTGGAAAGTTCTTTGAGTCAAAGGAGTTGTCTTTAAATTCATCCAAAATTCGCAGATGAAAGAAAAATAATAGAAACAGAGCAATCGATTCAATCAACCAGAAAGGATCTTGAGCTTGGGAATCTGGAAAATTTTCAATTGCCAGAACTGTCAGAAGAAAAAAAACGAAGAGTGGTCCAGCTGGAAATCTCGCCTTGCAGTAAGCGATGAGTTTTTGCATTACTGCATAATAACTTGTCGGCATCATGGGAACAATGTTCGCTATAATCTCAGTTGTGATTAAACCATCCATCAGCAAACACAACATCCCGCTTCTCTACGTGATCAATGTTCTCGACGGGCTGAAGTTCACCATGCCTGTCTGGATTCTGTTTCTACAGCAGTCGCTGACGAATGGCCAAATTAGCATTCTTGCTAGCATCCTGTTTTTTTCGTCGCTAGTTTTCGAACTTCCAACCGGCGCCTTCGCTGATTTGCTTGGAAAAAAATCGACGATCATCACTGGATTTTTAGTCAGTGTGGTGGCGACGATTTTGTTCACAATTTTAACGAGTTTTCAGAGTCTGATCATTGTCTTCATCCTGATGGGGTTAGGTGAAGCGCTAGTTTCTGGAGCGTTCGAGGCTCTGGTCTATGACAGTCTGAAACAAGATGGTCGCGAGAAAGAATTTCGTGGTATTAATGCCAAGCTGATGTATGTCATGCAAATCGGATTTGTCGGCGGCACAGTCCTAGGCGGTGTCTTTGGAAATATTGATTTGCGTCTACCATTCATGATTTATGCAGGGCTTCAACTAGTGGTGGCCATCGTTACCATGTTTGTTCGCGAGCCCGACATCGACAGCGAGAAATTTACTCTGAAAAATTATCTGAATCAAACAGTTCTCGGCTTTAAGCAACTGACCAAGTCAGAGTTCATTAAGTGGCTCTCGATTCTTTACATGCTGGTCGGCGGCATCAGCTGGGTGTTTCAACGGCTGATTGTCTACACCTCGCTCATTGATCTAGGTTATTCGGGGATGGATATTGGTTTTATTACTGGTTTCTTCCGGCTTCTAAATATTCTTATTTTAGTCAAATTGCTTCGGATGCTTCATAAAAAAGTTGGCTACGGTGATTTGCTACTTTTGCCACTACTTATGGTATTTTTCTACATGCCCGGTATGTGGTTGACGAAGTTTGTGGCTTTGCCATTCATCGGTGGAGGGATGCTCATCGCCACGGCGCGTTTTGTACTCCTGAGCCCGTATGTGAATGAGGAGGTGGAGTCGAAGTATCGGGCGACGGCGATTTCTGCCCTGAGCATGCTGGTGAGTTTGGTCTATATTGTCAGTACATTCCTGATCGGAACTGTGTTCGAAAATTTAAGTCCAATGGCGATTTTCACCGTCTTTGGCATTTTCGCGCTGGTGGTGATGGTGCCGGTGGGGTTGAAGGTAAAGAGGTTGGCGGAGCTTAAAAATAATCCTTGACTTTGTATAAGTGAGTGTATACAATTTATTTATGATTTCTTTGAAAAAACCCATAGAATTCGAGTGGGATGAGGGGAACTTAGATAAAAATTTAGAGAAACATAAGGTGAGCAATTTGGAGGCAGAAGAAGTTTTTTTTGATGAAAAAAAAAGAATATTAAAAGATATTTTGCACTCTGGAATAGAGGAAAGATATTTGATTATTGGTAAAACTAAAGCGGGGAGAGCTCTATTTATTGTCTTTACTCAACGCGTCGATAAAGTAAGAGTGATTTCTGCGAGAGATCAAAACAAAAAAGAATATCTGTTATTAGGAAAGGACTTATGAAAAAACCATTGATTTTACCCAAGTTTAAGAACGAAAATGAAGAAAGAGATTTTTTGGCAGCTATAAATCTAGCGGATTATTATGATCCAAGTGATTTTCAACCTGTTTCTTTCCCCAATCTGAAGCCAACCTCTCGACCAATCTCTATTCGTTTGCCAGAAATGTTGCTCAATAGGATTAAAGAGAGGGCAAATGAGGCTAATGTGCCTTATCAGTCCTTGATCAAAAGTTCTTTGCACGAGACGTTTTTTGCAAAGTGAGTAGCTGTATAATCAGCTGATGTCTTTGCACATCCCCGATTTTCGTTTAATTTTTTCAAAAGACATTGGTGAGCGCAACGCCGGTGCTTACTACTTTTCCCAATTATTCCACTCGCTTATCTTTTTAGCACCAATATGGGTGCCTTATTACCTGGCAAGAATCACGGCTGCAGAGATGTCGATTCTTTTTGTAGCCATGTATCTTTCGCAAATGTTTTTTGAGCTTCCAAGTGGCGCCCTTGCAGACATGATTGGACGCAGACAAACAATTCTTTGGGGCTTCGTAGTTGCAGGAATTTCCTATGTGATCTACCCGTTATTCCCAACATTCTGGTGGTTTCTATTTCTGGCGATCTGCATGGGAGCCGCCGACGCTTTTCGATCTGGATCGGAGGAAGCGCTTTTATATGACACATACATACAAATCGGGGATGAAGAGAGATTCTCTGGCGTCTATGCTAATGGGAATGTTATTTATCAGGTAGGACTAATTATCAGCGCGGCGGTTGGAGGCATTTTATTTGGAATTAATGAACACGTGCCATTTATTTTATATGGGGTTTCACTCCTAATAGGTGCTACGGCGGCGCTTCGTTATATCGAGCCGAAGATCGATAGCGTCAAGTTCTCGATTAGTTCTTATTTTTCGCAAATAAAACTGGGGACCCAGGAGGCTTTTAAATCCGAATACTCCAAGTATCTGTCGCTCTTCTTTATTTTTGTTGGAGGCATTTCCTGGTCAAGTACGCTGTATTTTAACGATTTCATTATGGCAAGTTTGGTTCCTGGAGATGCGCTTCGTGGCATTATTTTCGCATGTATGAGAATCATCAATGTTTTGGTTGTAATGATAGTGCTACAAAATACTAAAATATTTAATTGGAGTAGAACAATAATCTTTTTCCAGATAATAATGCTCTTGGGTTATCTTCCAGGAGCTTGGCTTTACGGATTTGTTGGAGTGCCTTTTGTTTTATTTGCGCAAATTGCCACTACAGCTCGTTGGGTGATTCTGGCGCCAATCACTAATAAAGTTTTTTCTTCTAAGTATCGGGCCACGGCGATTTCAGCCCTGAGCCTCCTAATTGGGGTGGTGTATGTGATCCTGACAGGCGCGTCTTCGTTCTTAGTTCCAATCTTCGGGATCAGAGTCATGTACAGCTTATTGGGCGTGATTACGCTTGTGACCGTTGTGCCGATCGGCCTAAAGTTGTTGAGGGTTCCGGGAAATTAAATCATGACTGAAACACAAAGAGAGCTAATTTTACATTCTTCAAAAAAAAGTATTTACTGCTATTAATTGTTTCGACAATTTTTACCTGGGCAGGCATGGCGATGATTTCTGATGGAGAGACGGCGGGTTGGTTACCTTTCATTTTTTTTGGACTAGGCATTCTTGTTTCCATTGTCATGATGTTACCTGGGGCATCGTACATACGTTTATATGCGGAAGGATGTGAGGTGTGTTCACTTTTCAAAAAACGCAGAGTAAGGTGGGGAGATATTGGCCCCCTCAGTGTTAGTACCATTTCTAAAAATAAAATGGTTGTCTTCGATTATTCCCCAAACTACACAGACCATGTCTCTTCGCGACAATTGGCAAAAAACATGACGGGTTTCGAAGGAGCTCTGCACGATACATTCGGAATGTCAGCGGAGGAGCTGGCGGGGGTGATGAATGAGTGGAGGGGGGAGTAAAAGCTGAAGATTTAGTTATCGCTGCGCTCTGTTATCAAGTATTATTTTTGCCTCATCTAGCATTTTTTTAGTTATGCTTAGATTCCAGGCTCTCATTGTTTTGTGTCATCTTCTAAAGTTCAAAAAGTGTTCCCACGTTAATTCAAGTATCAATCTAGGTCTGTAATTTTTGAAAATTTGTACTAGCACAGCGTACTTAAATTTCTTTTCAATGGGGACTGACTCATTATTGTCTCCACAGCCATAAAAGACACCAGTCGTAGCACTTGGCTCTGTCATTGTCTTTATGCTGTATCTTTCACCTTTTCTACTCAGCGCATCAACATTCTGAGTTCCTTCTGGAGCAGCTTGCAGATTCGATAATCCATTTGTAGAGTTATACACTTCTATACTTAGAAATTCCCCTCTTTCGCCCACAATGTTTCTAGTTCTAACTAGCCCCCTCTCTTTGAGCTCGAGCTCGGCGTCAGCATAAAGTAGCCATAGTTCTTCGTCATTAAGACTGGTAAATTGCTTATCATTTTTCATAGTGTTAGTTCTCATTAGCTTAATTTAAGAATAGATTAGTCTTTAATACTCGATGGACATTCGTTGCATTGTTAAATATTATCCAGGAGACCTTTTTAGCTTCATTTCATTTTTGATAAATTTATTTATCAACTCATTTCTTGACAATTTTTCTTTTTTTGTCTTTGAAGAAAGAGAGTAGCTCAATTTTTTACTCATAGAAAAACTGAAATGATGATCCAACATTTGCTCTACAGATCTAAGTGCAAACTCTACCACTTGAGAAAGTGAACGTTCTGTATATTCAAGAGTGATTATTCTTTCATTTATGAGTGACTTGAGATTAGAAGAAGCGTATGAAGTCTTTTTGTATAGTACAAGAATTGGAATTCTGGAATTTAGAGCTTCAGCGACAATATATCCTGTTCGTAGTTCAGTTTCTGAAACCTAGACAATAATCAAATCACTGATTTTCCCCCTACCATATTTGCTAAGAATAAAGCCATTATTTTTCGTTACGGAATCGATGATTTTATAGAAGTTCTGGCCGCATCTCTGGGGGTTGCCAATTACACACTTCATATACAATTTATGATATCATTATTCGACATTTTCGTCATAACGTAGTAAAGTCGTATTTAACCATTAGTTTGCTGTATTTACGGGAATATTTAGAATTATAATTAGGATAATAATGAGTAAAGATCAAAATAAAATTGACAATGAATTTATGAAGGAAGCGCTTTTAGAAGCTAAAAAATCTTTAGATGCTGGAGATTGGGCTGTTGGATGTGTAATTGTCATTGATAATAAGGTTGTGGCTAGAGGCAGAAACAGGGTTTACTCAACTGGAAATAAGCTTGCTCATGCTGAGGTTGAGGCAATGAACTCTATCGCAGAATTATTAGCCTCCAGAGGTGAGGATGCCACTCTTTATGTAACTTTAGAGCCTTGTCCAATGTGTATGGGAGCAATTCTTCTTACCCATTTCAAAAGAGTTGTTTGTGGAGTAGATGCCAACGGAAGTGGTTCTTTTTCCATAATAAGGAGTGGTAGTCTACCTACATTTTTTACAAAATCTAAATACCAGTTTGAGATTGACCAGTCCGTGATGGTAGATGAATGTAGTAGTTTATTTTTGACAGGAGTTGAAAAAAAAGGGAAGAAGAAATGAAGATTTATTTCAGCACTTCAATCAGTAAGATGTCTGATGAGATAAGAGATAACTGCATAAAAATCATTGAAGTGCTGGAAGATTCTGGTCATAAAGTACTATCTCATGGGATTCTAGATAAGAATCACAATTTTTATCTTGAGCAAAGTGAGGACGAATCTTTAGCAGCTCAAAAACAACTCACAAAGTTAAAAAAACAAGCTGACATTATTCTATTGGAAGTGACAAATCAGAGCATTGGAATTGGGCAAGAAATTTCTACTTCTCTCACTCTGAACAAGCCTGTAATTGCACTTTTTCATGAAAGTCATACTCCTCACATACTAAGAGATGACGGTGGAGATCTTTTACTTCTTAATAGTTATACGAAAGCTAATTTAAAGCAGACACTTATAGACTCAATTGAATACGCATCTTCGCATCAGGACGTTAGATTTAACTTTTTTATATCTCCAAAGATCGGAGCATATCTTGATGAGCTTTCAAAAGAAAAGAAGATTCCCAGGTCAGTTTATCTTAGATCTTTGATTGAAGCTGACATGAATAAGCAATGACTGAGAAAATAAAGGCTAGCATCGTCTGCATGATATAAAAAGAAGATTATTCTGAGCTAGACCCATCTCATCTGTGGAGGTGCACTTGTCTTGACTATTAACTAACTGAGAGCCATCTTCAGTTATTTCTTATGCAAAGTTATTGCTGTCACAAACAATTTTTACTTGAAAAAATCCATGAAAACTAACCTTAGGGGAGCCTATGGGAATCACTGATTTTACTGAGAAACCATTGCTTTCTAGAATACTCACCCACTCTTTGGATGTTCTAAAACTAAAAGGCAAACTCATTCTAGATAAACTTTGAGCAATTACATTCCCATAGAAGTCTGCAAGTATCATTGCATTTTTTTTTGATTCTTGAGTAAGACCCATCATTTTTTTTTCAAGCGAAGACATTTTTTTGGAGCTGAATGATTCAAGATCAATTATATCCTCAACAATTATAATCCTTCTTGATATAAGAGAGAGCTTATAGAGAACATCACTAATTTTTTCTTTTTCAATATGACGCAGAACTGTTAGACAAACTGTTGTGTCCACATGGTCTAATCTGCTACTTATATCTCTCGTTGTTTTAAGCTGGACGAATGGTATCTCTTTACGACGAACTTCATTGTAATCAATTACATCCGCATCGATCGAAGAGAAACCATGAGAATATGAATAGTTTGAGAAATATCCTTTTCCACATCCAAAATCTAGTATTTTTTCACCTAAAAAATCTCCCTTTGTCATCTCAAAATAATATTTAGGTTTCGACAGCTTTTTATATTCAGCATATTTTTGGAAAAACAGAGAATCTTTGTCTTGAGGGTAAAAAAGTGCTGAAACTTTAGTTATTCTATCTTTAAATTGTGATATGGTCACAGCCTTGTCTGGATATGAGCTTAATATATCAAGAGATGTGTTTATAATATGTTTAGAGAATTCGATATCAAAAAAATTACTATAGTGACTAATAAATATCTCTTTAATCAGATTTACTGCTGCAGTATCACTAATACACTCAGAAATTTGTTGAAAAACGCTGATATTATGATCTGCACTTTTTGTCAAGAATCCAAAAGAACTTGTATGGTCTAAAGGGAATATCATATGCAATTCATTTTTTTATTTAGATTGAAAATTACTAGTAAATAATAGTCTGACTCTCTGTATGAAGATCAAGGTGTATTATATAGACAGAGCACTATATCTACATACTCAATCTGCATGAAGCATGCTTTGTGTAAAGGAGCTGTATCTAGAGAGGATAATTAATGAAGGTATTTTATACGACTTCCTTAAGAGGGGTGGATGGTTATAGGCGAGTCTGTACAATTTCTTGTGTAAACGCAAGAGAGCAATAGCTCTCTGACGTAT
>CAZPFX010000020.1:0-10039 GCA_964586055.1 uncultured Pseudomonadales bacterium
CTCCAGAGAAAATTCCGCCCGTACCAACAATGGTGAATCTATTTTTAAACATTTCCTTAGTTGTCTTGATATGGGCATTTGATCTATCGAAAGTCGGCTTGCCACTAAGATTACCTTTTAGCTGTTTCCAGGATCTTTGATCTTCCGGAAGTACGGCTGGATTATTTTTATCTTTAGTTAGATTGCCAAAAATGACGCCTTGGACATTGTGTTTATCGGCGACTTTGAGAAGTTCAATGGTTTCTTTTTGAGACTGATCGATCGGCATTTTGATATATAGAGGTCTAGTGAGTTTCAGCTTGTCCATGGCAGAAAGAAGTTGTTCCAGCCTTTTTGGGGTGGTGTACGGCTCTCCACCAAAGGTGTTTGGGCAGCTGATGTTGAGTTCATAGAGTTTGTGTCTGACATCCGAGTTTTCAAATAACAAAAATGATTGCAAAATATCAAAGAGCTGATCCTCTTCAGAATCAAATGAAGTGTTAGTGCTGGCGATGCTAATGGCGGTGGGAATGTAGAGAGGGAGTTTCTCTAACTTGGCTATAACAGCTTTAGCTCCGATGCTTTTTAGGCCTTTGTTTACCAAAAGTGCTTTTGAATTTGGGAATCTGCCTAAACGTGGTTTTTTGTTGCCTTCGTAAGGTTGGAGGGTCACCGTGCCAATGGTGTGCCAACCGAAGCCTACGCTTGGGAGAATTTGAGTCAGATCTCCGTTGTAGTCGAATCCAGCGGCAAGGCCGACGCGATTGGGAAAAGTGACTCCATCAAATCTTTTTTCCAGACCAGGGTTTTTGTATGAAAAGAAAATCGAGGTCTTAAATTTAGCGATTCCGATATTTCCAAAAAAACTGCCAACGTTCAACATTATGTGGTGAATAGTTTCGGCGTCGAAAAGAAAGAAGATTGGTTTGGCTATATTTCTATAGCAAAAACCTATGGTTTTCAGGGTTAGCCATTTTACTATTGCCGAGGATTTGCCATAAAACTTACTAAGGTAGATAGTGCTTATTATGAATAAAGTGCTTGAGGTGCCGGCTGAAACCAGACAAAACTTGCACCACTCGCCTATTACAAAGGCCATGATGCCTACTAGATAGAGCGAAAATAGGAAGCCTAGGAGGGTGAGCGGCCAGAGAAAATCGAAAACGGTGATTGATCTAACTGGAAACCACTTTGGCAAAGCTTTTTGAATTGATTTGGAAATTTGACCAGAATCCAAGTCGAGGAAATGCAGAGTCGAAAGTACGAGCACGGTTAAATAGAAAAACATACCTAGATAGGCTAAAGGAATAGGACCAATATGGGCCCAGGGACTATTAAGAACTGTGCCGCAGTCGAATCCGGTGCCGCAAGGAGGGATAATTTGCTGCGATTCATACCAGGAGATATAACCAGCATCAGAGATGCCGATAATGGCCAACGAAATAAGCAGAAGCGAAAGAAAGAGTTTCATATTTTTTATAGTATACCGCGCTACTTTTTTTCTAGAACTACATAATAGTTCAGATTTCCCTCTTTGCCGTCGGCGCGGTAACTATCGACCAGCTCTAGCCCAGAAGCTGCTACTAGCTGATTCATTTCTTTCTTGGTTGTGTGGTGAACATAACGAAAAGCAGCCACTCCCCTTTTCCAGTCAATAATATAGTCGTCCTTTTCGAGTTTTTGGGGATCAATACCAATTATATTAGGATCTACCTGCTTTTTGGCTAAGCGCTCCGCTGGAATAAAATCCCAGAAAGTGATGACAACTTTACCGTTACGATGAAGAAGCTCTCCCAGACCCGCAAAAAGCTGTTTTCGAAGCTCGAAGCTAGGGATATGATGAATGACGCCGAAAATTGTCACAAGGTCAAACCTCCGGCCACCTTCTTCTAAAAGTTGAGTATCGGTGAGGAGACAATCTACCAGATCAACTTTGTGAAGGCTAAAAGGAACATCAAGTTTTTTAAGGGTTTTTTTGGCATCTTTTAACAGATGTGCATTTCCATCGATTCCTGTGTATTCGAAATGTAATTTTGGAAATTTTTCTTTGAGAAATTTAGAAAATCTGCCATTGCCACAGCCCAGATCGAGTATCTGCAAAGGTTCATGTGACCTGTGTTCAAGGTGAGCTTGTAGGTTATTCCAGCCAGTCCAGGCAAAACTTCGGCTTTCGCTGAAATCACTGGCGGTTTTTTTATAGAAAGATGAGGTAAGTTTTGCTAATCTTCTAATAGTCGAGTCATTCATACTCATGCTCCAGGTATAATACGTCAGCATGGCAAAGTCTAGACCAAAACCTTCTGATGAGGAGCAAGCAGTATTGCTGCTTCAGGCTTTTTTTGCGGAAAAATCATTTTCTCTTGGAAAATTTGCTGCGATAAAGAAAAAATTCACTAAAGAAAACGGCGATTTATTCAGCAAATCAGCTCTTCTTAAGGTTTTTAGAGAATTCGCCGGTCAGAAAGGTTTGCCAGAGTTGTCAGAGGCGACGGTGAGTAAGCTCAGAATGAAGCCAGTTCGGACTTCGTCAGGTGTTGCTCCTGTGACAATATTGACAAAGCCATTTCCTTGTCCTGGAAAATGTATCTTTTGTCCAAGTGATATTCGTATGCCAAAAAGCTACTTGGCTGACGAGCCAGGAGCGCAGCGGGCGGAGAGAAATTATTTTGATCCATACTTGCAGACGTTTAATAGACTCACTGCCTTGCATAATATTGGTCACCCGACTTCCAAGGTAGAGATAATTGTTTTGGGAGGCACCTGGTCTTTTTACCCAGAAGAATATCAAATTTGGTTTATCAAAGAATGCTTTCGAGCTCTTAATGACTTTTCAGAAGAAAAGAACGACTCTGAAAAAATCATTCTTAATTATGAAGCTATAGAAAAGAGACTAGAGAACGCACTTGGCACTGATCCAGCTAAGAACAAAGCCAAGACGAAAAAGTTTGAGCTCGATGGCACAAAGAAAAGTAAGAGCTATAACCAAACAGTTTCTGAGCTTTACGTAGGACCTGAAAAACTCGCTGGGCTTTCTCAATATCAGGCTGCAACTTGGAAAGAGCTGGAATTTGAGCAACAAAGAAATGAAAATTCAAAGGTTCGCAATGTGGGCTTGGTGATCGAAACTCGTCCTGACTCCATATCTGAAGAAGAGGTTGTAAGGGTGCGCAGACTGGGTTGTACAAAGACTCAAATAGGTATTCAGAGTCTTCAGGATTCGGTGCTCGAGAAAAATCATCGAGGTCACGATGTGGCAGCAACAAGAAGGGCTATAAGACTTCTCCGCCAGGCTGGTTTCAAGATTCATGCTCACTGGATGGCAAACTTGTATGGCTCAAACCCAGATAAAGATATAGAGGAATACGATCAGCTTTTTAGTGATCCGGATTTTTGTCCCGATGAGTTAAAAATTTATCCCTGTTCTCTGATCCAGAGTGCAGAATTAATGCAGTACTACGAAGATGGCAGGTGGTCCCCTTACACAGATAAAGAATTGCTCGATGTAGTTTCACATACTCTGACTGCCACGCCTGAATACTGTCGTTTAACTCGAGTGATTAGAGATATTCCTTCGCAGGATATCGTAGTTGGAAACAAGAAAACGAACTTTAGAGAAGTGGCTACGAAACACGCAGAGCTTAAGCCTCATGAGTTCTCAGACATTCGCTCACGAGAAGTCAGAAGTGCGGAAGTTTCGCGAGAAGATTTGGTTCTGAAAACTTTTTGCTATAGGACAAATATTGGCCAAGAAGTTTTCTTGCAGTTCGTGACAAAAACGAATCAAATAGCGGGCTTTCTACGTTTAAGCCTACCCACAGAAAAATCGTTCATTAAAGAGCTTTCTGATCAAGCAATTATTAGGGAAGTTCATGTTTATGGGCAGTTAGTTGCGGTCGGCACTCACCAAAGCGGCAAGTCGCAGCACCTTGGCTTGGGTGGCGAATTAATGGACGCCGCTAAAGACATGGCTCGCGAGGCAGGTTATAAAAAACTAGCAGTTATTTCAGCTGTTGGAACAAGAGAATACTATCGTAAGCGCGGGTTTAAAGACGGCGAACTCTATCAGCACTTTGAGCTGTGAGCTATTCTTCTAGAAGTCTTTTGTGAGTGTAATCGATTTTTCGCTTAATAACTTTAGTGACATCAATATCTAGCTCGACTGCTAAAAGCATCAGGGATGCAAGGACGTCAGCGAATTCATCTTCGACGTTTTTGTGAGAAAACTTTGCGATTTTACTATTTCTCTGAAGATTCATGCTGGTGAGAATTTCGTCTGAAAGCTCTCCCAACTCTTCAACGATCTTCATGGTTCTTGCGAAAATGCGCTGTTGTTTATTCTTCAATGGCCAAAGACGATTAAGAATTTCAGCTATCTTTTTATATTCGTCAGTGAGGTTTTGGATGGTCATATCAGTCGCTATTGTACCATGCTTTCCAGATATGCCCTGTTGTGTGACTCTATCCAGCCCAGCCCAATTCCTGGGATTGTTAAAAGCTCACTTTCTGTTCTTGGAAAAAGATTAGCGATGAAGAGAAGTTGGAGGTCGGTGAGAATTGTATAGGGAGATATTCGAATGTACTTTCCATACTCCGTTCTCCAAAATGATAAGCTTTGTATTCTCTCTTTCTCTGTCTTATTCCACAGCGTGCGTGTAAGTGATGGTAAAAAAAGCTTTCGTTGGCAGTTATCACAGTTTTCGCAAGCCAATGACTTTTCTTCAGTGAAGTACTTGCCAATTTGTGCAGTTCGACAAAGTTGAGAAAGGAGAAAATTGTATAGCGACTGAAGTTTTTGTTTTTGATGTTTAAAGGTCAGAGGATTTGATAAGGCGATGTCTGCCACAACCTGAAAATTTTTTTCAAGTAAAAGCAGGAAGCACTCGGCTGGCTCTCGGTCTCTGCCTCCTCTTCCGACTTCCTGGTAATAGTGTTCAATACTTGCTGGAGGGTGCCAATGAACAACAAAGCGAATGTTAGCTTTATCAATGCCCATTCCAAAAGCATTCGTGGCTAAAATTATTTTTGTTTTGTCACTGGCGAAGTTCGCCTGAACGAGTGCCCTGGCCTCTGTCTCCATGCCTCCGTGGTAGTACTCTGTAAACGTGGAAAGTTTTGGTTTATAAAAATCAATGAACTGCTTCAGCTCCTCCACTTTCCTTCTGGTAGCACAGTAAATAATGCCAGATTGGTCATGAAATTTATCAAGAATCCGAAGTAAATGTATTTCCTGTTCGGCTGCAGTATTACAAGGAATGACATTCAGCGATAAGTTCGTTCTTAGCGGAGAAATGGAAAAAACTTCTGGTTCATCAAGATTAAGTACCCTAAGTATGTCCTGTAGAGTTTCTTTTGTAGCTGTGGCAGTGAAGGCGGCAATTTTTGGTTTAGTAGAAAGCTTGGATATATTTTTCACAATCTTTCTGTACTCAGGTCGAAAATCATGTCCCCACTCACTGATGCAGTGGGCCTCGTCGATAACAACGAGCGAGACACCTGCATTATTCAGAAGCTGAATAAATTTATTTTGCTTCAGTCTCTCTGGAGTACTATAAACGAGTTTGTATTCATTTTCTAAAATCCCTTTTTCTCTTTTTTCTCTCTCCTCTTTCGACAGACTACTATTGATAAAAGTTGCGGGTATTTTGGCTTCATTTAGATGATTAACCTGGTCCTCCATCAGGGCGATGAGAGGTGAAATAACCAGAGTAATTTTGGGTAAAAGTAAGGCTGGAATCTGGAAGCACAGCGACTTTCCAGTTCCTGTCGGCAAGATAGCAACGACCGATTGGTGTTCTAAAACTGCCTTGATTATTTCAGCCTGAGGCGATCGAAAGGTATCATAGCCAAAGTATTTCTTAAGAGTTTCTCTTGGAGTCACCCAATTACTCTAGTTGATCATCCTTTCAGGAAGCGTTGCGTAGATATTTCTTGCCCTTAATTTTATCTGGTAAGAGATCTTCTTTGGTGTACTGCTCGTAGCCTTTTCCATAGCCAGATTCTTTCATAAGTTTAGTGGGTGCATTTCTAATGACTAGAGGAATCGGTAGATTGCCAAGGTTTTCGACATCTCTCAAGGCGGCGAAGTAGCCATCATAGGCAGAGCGATTCTTGGCACACTTGCAGAGATAACTAACACCGTGAGCCAGGTTAATTTGAGCTTCAGGATAACCAATGATCTCAACAGCTCTGAAAACTGCATTGGCGACGACCAGAGCCGTTGGCGCTGCCAGACCAACATCTTCACTCGCAAAAATCACCATTCTTCTAGCGATAAACTTGGGATCCTCTCCAGCATGGACCATTCTAGCTAAGTAATAGAGGGCAGCATCGGCATTGCTGGCCCGCATTGACTTTATAAAGGCGCTGATGGTGTCGTAGTGCTCGTCTGCCTTCTTGTCGTACTTGATGAAGTTTGACTGGATGCTAGTTCTCACGCTCTCAAGAGTGATTTTGTCGTATAGAGCCATGGTCTGCTCTAGAGCATTGATGAGCTTTCTAGCATCTCCCGATGAATAGTTAATTAGCCACTCTCTGGTGTTTTTGGCTACTTTAATACTTTTCTTGCCGAGATTTTTCCAATGAGCGATTGCAGCATTAATAACTTCATTAAGATTTTCTTCAGTCAGCTGTTTCAAGGTAAAAACTTTCGTACGTGAAAGCAGAGCAGAAATAACCTCAAAACTTGGGTTTTCTGTTGTAGCTCCAATTAGGACGATTTCGCCCGTCTCTACGAATGGTAAAAGAAAATCTTGCTGGGCCTTATTAAATCTGTGAATTTCATCTAAGAATAAAATCGGCGGCAAGTATGATTGCTCTAGTGTTCGCTGCTTTCCAGCCTGAGCAATCAGTTCGCGAATGTCGTTTTTACTGGCAGACACTGCTGAAAGCTCAAAAAAGTCACGCCCTTGTTCTTTGGCAATGATTCTAGCGAGCGTTGTTTTACCAACCCCAGGCGGACCCCAAAAAATCATCGAAAACAACTTCTTTTTCTCAACGATGGTTCTTAGGGGTTTGCCTTCACCGACCAGATGCTCTTGACCTAAAAATTGATCAAGAGAACTTGGGCGAAGAATTGTGGCTAGAGGCATAGAACTACTGTAGCAGGAATTTCGAGTTTGGGAAAGATATGGGTGTTTAAGTTTGAAGGATTTGCTTAATTTTTTCTTTAAGATCTTCTGTAATAACGATTTTAACTAACCCTTTTTCTGGTTGGCCGTAGTAGATTCGACTTTCCAGTGGTGCTAAAAGAACCAAGGCAACAGCTGCCAAATCCTCTTCGCCAATGACCTCAACATGAAGAAATTTTTGTTCTAAAGCGATTTTTAGAGCTGCTGTCAGTTGTGTAGAAATTTCTCCTGCGGGATTTTTAACCTGAAGACTGACTTCCTTTGGTGAAATAACTGGTGGAAAATAGCCTTCGCGATTAATTAGATAATCGATCACCGCTAGGTCATATCCCCAGCCCTTGTCTCTAAATTTCATGAGCGATGAGTCACCGACCACAATGGCCGGCATGTCGAAATCTGGTCTGATCACGTATGAACCGACTGGTTTTTTAAACTTCGCTCGCTGTTTGGCAGATAGAACTATGGTCTTATCGAGCGCGTCTGAGTAGTCATTTCCGCGACGATCACAGTGTCCCGCCCGAATAGAGGTGCTGTTGAGTATCTTGCCGCCTACTTCTAAAAGCTTATGTTCTATGAGTGGCAAAGGTTCCAGCTTCAATTCCTGTCTCTTAAAATTAATAATTGTTACTCCCCTTCGAGAGTCGCTGGTGTAACAAAGAGCGTCGATTGTTGAATCTTTCGTGATAGTTGGTCCGTAAATATCTGTGAGTTCAAATACTTCTGCTTTAATCTTGTTAACTTTACAAAAATCACGAACAGTTTTTGATCGAACCTCAAATGTCTCAAGACTTTCTTGGTACTCTTTTTCAAGTTTGGTTGTGAAGTCATCACTACTGACACCGATAACTAACTCATTCCCATGTTTTGATGCAAAAGAAAGAAAAGATGCATGTCCATCGTGGAAATGATCAAAGGTACCGCCAAGGCCGATTTTTTTGTGTTTCATAGATGAATTTGATTGTATTTTACCAGAGTAAGGAAAATTATCCTGATCACCCTTAGAGCTGTTACAATTTAGCAACATGATAGAAAGTTTGAATATTTCAGAATTGCAAGATCTTCCGGAGGGTGTATCAAGAGTCGTTGACATTGAACCAGTAAATCCGAGTGATAAAAACCCCGTAATTTATGTTACTGGAATGGGTTCAAGTTTTGAAGTTGTTCAAGGAGTTTTAGAAGAGCTTCAAATGAAAGAAGAACTATTTGTGCCTTCTTTGACGTCAAGAGTCGGAGAAATGAAAAACAACCTGATGAGGGTATTCCAGAAGTAGTTCTAAGAAAAGCTCAGGCATTAATTTCTGTCTTAGAAGAAAGAGGATTCAATTCGGAAAACAAAACTAATGCAGTTGGTCATTCTGAAGGCAGTCTTGTTCTTTCTGCAGCTGCACAAATTCGTCCAGATCTTTTTTCTAATATGGTTTTTATTGATCCAGCGGGTATGGTCAAGAAGCATTCCCTGAGACAACTCTTAATGCGTCAATTGAGAGAGAATAAATCGTTAAAACTTAGAATAGAAGCATCAGAGGCCGCTGGTGACGAACTAGGACTCGGTGAAATACTTGCAAGAAGCGGTAGGGTGTTTGCAAGACATATATTGGGATCTCCTCTCAGAGCAATAAATGAACTTAGAGCCACATCAAGTTCAGAAATACATCAGGCATTAAAACAAATACATAGTCTGGAAATTGGAATTTCTATTATTCATTGTGCTGATGATAACGTGTTTCCAATGGATGAGTTTCAAAAAGCCGCCAAAACATTTGTTAAATCGGATGACATTCCTCCAGAAGGAGTTGACGGAGTTTACACCGTGAGAGGTAATCATAATGAAATTTTGTATAACTCAGAGGCGTACGCTAGAGTTATTGAAGAAGTGTTGACCGCTCTTGATAAAAAAAATCACTTGGGCTAGATACCTTGTTTAAAGATAGCTCTCCCACCTCTGCTCATCATTCAATTTTGCGTAATTATCTTATTAGGATGATAATTGTTTACATAGATAAGGGCAAAACCTGAGAAAGTAAAGATAACTGGGGAAATTATTAAAGAGTATTTAAGAGTAAAAAAATACAACTCATTTGCACTCCCTGTTCTAGATAAAAATTGAATCAGATATAAAGCTGGAGATAACAATCCTATAACATACCAAAATTGAAGGACCTTCCTACTCAGGATCCCACCGTTTTTAAATCTGTTTAAAACAAAATAAAGTACTGGAATCCAGATGAAAAGACTGATAAATGATGTATTTATGTAGTCAGTATAACCAAGGATAAATCTAATAATCAAACTTGTTAAAGATAACAATATTTGATAAAAAATTACTAGTTTAATAAATGACTCTACTTTTACTGATTTTATCCTTGACTTAATATTTTCTAAGTTTTTCATATTGAAGGATAATTGTGTTGTCGGGGAGACAGGACTCGAACCTGCGACCTCACGCTCCCAAAGCGCGCACTCTAGCCAACTGAGCTACTCCCCGATTGCAGGCGTATTATAGCAATCTTTGTGCCTCGGGTGGGACTCGAACCCACAAGGTCGTAAGACCATCAGATTTTAAGTCTAACGCGTATACCAATTCCGCCACCGAGGCTGCACTGAAGGATTATATAACACTGACATTATTTAGCCCATCGGATATAATGGCCAGTCTTCATGAAACAGCGCGCACTTTTTATTCTAGCTCTAGTTATGGTCGTCAATGCCTTGAGTTACGGGACAATTATTCCTTTGCTCTACCCTTTTGCTTCGAGATTCGGCATTAATCCGCTCGGTCTTAGTTTTCTTTTTGCTTCCTTTTCCTTATTTCAATTTCTAGCTACTCCAATTATCGGAGCTTTATCAGATAAGTACGGTCGCAAGCCGCTCTTGCTGATTAGTCTGCTCGGTACCAGTCTCTCTCTGGCCTTTTTCGCCTCCGCTCACGCAGT
>CAZPFX010000020.1:10139-13958 GCA_964586055.1 uncultured Pseudomonadales bacterium
GTCTTGATCTTAGTCACCCTGATCACTTCGCTTGGCGGAAATGCCTTCATTATTGGCTTTCAATCATTTACTGTTGATATTTTAAAGTTATCTCCAAGAGATATCGGTTTGCTTTTCACGCTATCGGGAGTGGTCAACGTGCTTATGCAAGGTGGTGGAATTAAATACTTACTGAAGCTTTTTAGCTCGAAACAGAAACTACTTCTTTATGCCTACGGTTTTGCAGCTTTCACCCTTCTCGCCCTGACTTTTGCCAATACTCTTACCTTATTCGTAATCGCGATGCTGTTCTATATGTTGCCAAACTCTGCAGCTACTCCACTTCTCGCGGGCCTGATTTCTGAGAACTCTCCGAACGATGCTCAGGGAAAAATTCTCGGCGTAAATCAGTCTTTTGCTTCTTTGGGTCAAATAGTCGGGCCGATCATCGCAGGCCTAATTGCTCATTTTTATGTGCCAGGAATTTTTACTTTTTCTAGTATGCTTATGATTGTCGCTTTCTTTGTTGTTCTAAAGAAAATTGTACCAACGGCACATTCGAGGTAGAATACAAAAACAGTGCGGGTGTAGTTCACTGGTAGAATGACTCCCTTCCAAGGAGTAGAAGAGGGTTCGATTCCCTTCACCCGCTCAAGAATGACTACTCAGAGCACTCTCTCCCCCTATCACCCCGTCGTCACTCAAATAATTGACTTACTAGAAACTAACTCCTTTAGGTATGAAACTTTCGAGCATGAGCCCGTCAGGACCAGTGAAGAGGCCGCCAAAATAAGAAATGGTTATACCATCCAGCAAGGAGCCAAGGCGATTATTATCCGTGTAAAAGTTAGCAGCGCTAATAAGCGTTTTGTGATGTTGGTTATGCCTGGAGACAAGCGTTTTGATAACGACAAAATTAAGACACTTTTCAAGGCTAAAAATATTCGCTTTGCTACTGAAGAAGAAGTACTTGAAATTACCAGTGGAGTTCAGCCAGGAGGCGTACCTCCATTTGGAAATCTTTTTGACCTTGAGGTAATTGTCGATCCTCTTCTCTTAGAGAATGAAAAGATAATTTTCAATGCAGGTGATAGGAGATTCTCTATCGGAATGTTATCCACTGACTATCTCAAGCTCGTGAAACCCTTGGTTTCCTCTCTTGTTTAGAGCAAAGCGTCAATTGATGCTTGGAAGACACTGTATGGTTGAGCGCCAACGATCAGGTCGCCTTCAACTGTGCCATCTTTTTGTGTTTTTCCAACTACGAAAGATGGAGTTCCATTTGCACCTGCCTTGTTAGCATCAGCGAGATCTTTTGCTACTTCTTCTGCCTGAGCAGGATCTGCGATGCAGGTTTCAAATTTGCCTGCGTTAAGACCGAGGTCTGCAGCGATAGCAGCAATCTTTGCGTCATCTAGGCCATTTCCATTGGAAGTGGTTTGATTAAACATTTCGTCATGAAAGGCATAGTACATTTCATCTCCACTTTGCTCTCTGGCACAGTTAGCTGCGACAGCTTCTTTAGTAGCCATTGGCTCGTGGAAAGGTAAGGGAAGGTCTCTGAAGACGATTCGAAGCTTTCCAGTTTCTACGTAATCACTAACAAGTTGACCGTGTGTGTCAGTAAAATGTCTTTTGCAGAACGGGCATTCGTAGTCTGAGAACTCAATCATGGTGATAGGAGCATCTTTGTCACCAAGAATGGCATCGTCGTCAATGGAGACGGTAGCTGTGGTTGGCTCAGCTGGAGCGGCAGGTGCCTGTGGTTGCTGTACTGTGTTTGCGCCAGCTACAGTGCCACCACCGGTTTTCATTATTTTATTCTCTGTCCAGAGAGAACCTACAAAAAATCCGAGAACTATTAAGGCAGTTCCAACAACTAATAATAAGAATTGGGAACTAATGAATTCTATGAATGAACCGAATGAATATTTTGAATCTGCCATGTGACCTTTCATTATGAAACTTGCTTAATGACTTTAAGTTGTAAGGTCCGAACTGTCAAGCTTTGAAATGGTCAAGATGTCTTCTTTTGTAATCTCCCTTACAGGTTTGCCTCCCAAATGCTCTAATTGAAAAGGTCCTAGCTTTGTTCTGACTAATTTGATTACGTCATAACCGATTCTGGCGACCATTCGTCTGACCTGATGTTTTTTGCCTTCAGAAAGGGAAATTTGAATAATGGATTGATCAGGATCTTTATCCAAAAGTTTGGCGCTGCGCGGGGAAACATAGCCTTCTGAGAGTCTGACTCCTCTTCTTAGATGCTGAAGGGCTTTATAGCTGACCTTGCCTTTAACAGTCGCTTCATATGTTTTTTGAATTCCAAAAGAGGGATGGGTGAGTTTATTAGCTAACTCTCCGTCATTTGAAAGTAACATTAGACCCTCGCTATCTTTGTCGAGACGGCCGACTGGATAAAGACGCTCGGTGACTTTTGCAGGTAGTAACTTAAGGACGGTTTTTCGACCAAGCTCGTCGCTAGTGGTGGAAACATAGCCAACGGGTTTGTAGACGAGAAAGTATCTGAGTTTTTCGGGCTTATCGATCTTTTCGCCATTCACAGAAATAATATCTTCGCCAAGAACTACGCGTTGACCGATGTGTGCAGTTTTGCCATTCACAGAAACTTTTCCGGCGCGAATTAGATCTTCCGCCTTACGACGAGAAGTGATTCCTTTGTGGGCGATGACTTGCTGAAGCTTGCTACTTTCCATGCGACTAGTATACTCCAGATGTGCAAAAAAATTGGAGCGCCCTTCTGGTACGTGAAGCAGTAATTGATGCTATTCGTTTGTTTTTTAAGTCAAATGGCTTTCATGAAGTGGAAACACCCCTGCTTGTAGAATGTGCTGATCCTGAACCGAGCATTGAACCTTTCTCTACTTCATTAATTCAAGCTAGCGATTCTTATCGAGGTTATTTAACCACCAGTCCTGAGTTCTCGATGAAAAAGCTCTTGGCTCAAGGTTCTGGGCATATTTTTCAGATTTGTAAAAGTTTCAGAAATGCTGAGCCAGTTAGTTCCAGACACAATCCGGAGTTCACTATTCTCGAGTGGTATCGGGTGGATGCGAATTATAACGATATCATGGATGATTGTGAAAAATTACTCAAGTTTATTTTTGATTATCTGGAGGGAAAAAAATTGCTTGCTGATTTTAGATTTGATCTTTCTTCACCCTGGGAAAAAATTTCAGTCGCTGAAGCTTTTCAGAAATATGCAGGCATCGAGGAGTTATTGCTTCATGACGAAGAGAAGTTTAAATCGATGGCATCTAAGAAAGGTTATGCAGTAGAATCAGAGACGTCCTTTCAAGAACTCTTTGATCAAATTCTGGTTAATGAAATCGAATCAAATCTAGGAAAAACTCGACCAACAATTCTTTATGATTATCTAGCCCCCCAAGCAGCGTTAGCTAAAAAAAAGTCGAGTGATCCAAGATATGCAGAAAGATTTGAGTTTTATATTAATGGCGTTGAGCTTGGCAATGCGTTTTCTGAACTCACTGATAGCAAAGAGCAATTGGCTAGATTTCAAGATCAGAACCGAGCCAGACTTCTCCAAGGAAGGCCCGAGATGAAGATTGATGATGATTTAATTAAGGCGCTCTCGAAAATTAATCAAGAAATGGGCGGGATTGCCGTCGGAGTTGATAGACTGGTAATGCTATTTTCCGGAAAAGAAGATATCGGAGAAACACTAGCTTTCTCAGCTCGAGATGTATTTTCTCTAGACCAGTGATAGAATCTGGTTTCTATGGCAACGATTAAAGCAGGCAGTATCAGAAAAGGCATGTACATTCTTTTTAAGAATGCGCCTTATTTGGTGACTAAGAC
>CAZPFX010000021.1:0-13907 GCA_964586055.1 uncultured Pseudomonadales bacterium
ATACGTCAGAGAGCTATTGCTCTCTTGCGTTTACACAAGAAATTGTACAGACTCCCCCATACCAGTCTTGCTGATTATTTACTCTGTCAACAATATCGTTGTATATATTACTGAATTCAACTTCTATCCACTCAAAATCATTTTCTGCAAAAGAACGAAGCTCTTCAGTAGAAAAAGACTCTTCTTCTAAATAAGGGATACGAGGTGGATCAATTGGATGTTCTTTCTCCAGCCTTTTTGCTTTTTGCCCTAGAGATACTTCCTTTTTTCCTTGCCAGATGTCGCGAGCCATTCTTCTGATAAAGTCTATTTTTTTCCTGATTTGACGGTTGATTTGATAAGGTTGTTCTAGCCAGTGCCTACTTCCTGATTCTTGAGAATTTACTGGCATATTTTAATTATGAGACTCAAAGAGCCCTTAAGTATCTTTTAGTTTCCACCAAAGATTTTATTAAATAGTCCGCCAGCTTCTTTTACTAACTGAGGTGGTTTATTCTTAGAGTCTTCTTCAGTGACATTTGGTCCATCTGGTGTCGTTGCATCTTCCAGAGCTCCAGCCGCAACTCTTAGGCCATCAGCAATCACACCTCCTACTTCTTTGGTTTTTATTTTTCCGAGTCGAAAGAACCTTCCTGTTTTTTCTGCATTCACAGCTCCCCGTGTCATAAATGAGCCTGGCGCAACTTCGACCATTTTTGTTTCTTTTTTATTCATAGAAACTTCCTTCAGCACATTAATATACATGACAAGGTCATTTCAACCTTACAACTTTTTCAATTTATTGTGCCCCCACCGGGAATCCACATTTGCAGTCGTTTCACTCCTGCTTAGTATTACCCAGGTTGCTTCGCAACTTGGCGGCAGAACCTATTCGCTACGCTCATGGTTAGCTCTCTTGCGAGAGCGCACCTACAGAGTCACTTCTTCGAACTGCTTCTGTAGCTGTGCCCCCACCGGGAATCGAACCTGGATTTAGCGCTTAGGAGGCACTTGTTCTATCCGTTGAACTATGAGGGCGCCTTTTCAGGTATTGATTATACCAAGTGTGTCCTGTGTCGGAGTGACTGGACTCGAACCAGCGACCTCGTCGTCCCGAACGACGCACTCTAGCCATCTGAGCTACACTCCGGAGTTCAAAGTTTATTCTAACTCAACAGCATACAGATTCGCCGGTGCAGAGGGGCTGAAGCTGGTCAAAATGATCAAGCGCTTACCATCCGGCCACGGATAGAGGAAGTTTTCATAAAACGGTCCAGAATAGACCGTGGTGGGATTGGTGGCATCATAGCTCACGACCTTTAGTTCTAAGTCTACCCGGTAAAGGAGATGAGCAGAGTCGGGATACCACTGGAAGGTGTTAGCGAAGAGGGGGGTGTGATAGCGAGCGAAGTTGGTGGCCGTCTCGGCAGAAGTGGTGGCTTGTAGAGTTAGGAAAGAGCTGGGACTAGCGTCAAGGGTTCTAGGTGCGGGCTCGAAAACATCTTCGGCGAGCAAGCGCTTAACTCCATTGCCTTCACTTAACTCAACAGTGCCAAGTTCGAAATTTTTGTCTTCTTCTCGATCATAGACATAAATACCACCTGGCTTTAAAGTTCTTGCTTCTGGTTGAGTGCTGCTGGCTGGAAGCGGAGGAGTGACTATCTGGGGAATAGTGAGTTCGGCGGTGGCGGTATAAAGCAAGCGCTTTTTATCTGGTGAAAAATGAACATCTTGGGCGCTGGTGGTAGCTATGGTGACGATTTCTTCTGGGAATTCGCGCATGAACTGTCGCTCGCGCAAGTACATTTCCTCTTCCCACTCCGAGAGAATTTGCTTTCTTTGGAAGCTAACGTCTTTTAGTTGGGAGGTGTCATTGAGTCTATCCGCCTGGAGCAAGAGTTCTTTGTTAGGAGTAATTAGCAAAAGTTCGGTGCTGTCTGGCGACCAAATCGCTCTGGCTTGCTCTAAGTTTAGCTGACTGGTTTCCTCAATAATTTGGCGAGGGCCTTTTTGCAATGAAAATTGGCTGCTGGCAAGATCAAGAACGTAGAGTCCTTTCTTGCGCTCTGCTGAGACAGAGGCGGTGTAGTAGAGGAGTTTTTGGCCGTCTGGTGAAGGCAAAATGTGTTCGACGCCGGTGAAGGTCAGGGTGGTAAGACTTGGGGCGATGGGGAAGAGCAAGGCGTTGGTTTGGGTGACGAGTTCTTTTTCGATGATCATCGTCTTGTACCAAGGTTGGTAGCCGTCCTTGGAGATCTCGACTTCGTAGGTGTCAGGATCTAAGTAGAGGGTTTGGTCGGTGGCGGCTGCGAGGCGACCGTTTATTTTCACTTGTGCACCAGTGGGGAAAGAGTTGGCCGATAAAAGACCAGTATCACGCTGCCAGCCATTCTCAGTAACGCGAAGGCCACCTTTCGCATACTGAATCGCGACGAGAGCTCCGCCAATGATTATTGCAGCAGAAACAGCTGTGTAGAGAACTCCTTTATTGACCGACAAGCGCATAGAGGTATTATAGGCAGAGACCATGCGCATTGCCAACCCATTTAATTCACTCCATTTAGGCCTCGATTGTGGCGCCCATCGGCTACGCCTACTCGAGCTGGGGAAAGGTATTGTTGTCGACGAACCGACTGTTTTGGCCGTTGAAAGCAAGAGCAATAAAGTTCTGGCTATCGGCGCGGCGGCAGAAAAAATGGCTGGTCGGGTCGGAAATGAGGTCATTTTGCATTGGCCGATGATGGCTGGGGAGATTGCTGATGAAGCAGTTATGAGAGCGCTTATCCAAGCCCAATTTCGTGAAGCCAAGATTAAGTGGTCACTGATGAGCCCTACTATTATGGTCACAGTCCCGGCCGCTGCCGAATCGGTGGCGAAGGAAGTCTGGAGCGATGTTCTTTATGGTCTTGGAGCTGGTTCCGTCTATACCATTGCCGAGCCACTGGCTGCGAGTATCGGTGCCGGTGTGCCGATCGCTGATGCTTCTGGCAGTTTCTTAGTGCAAATGGGCTACGATCGCGTCGAGGCCGTCGTGGTTTCTCTCGGCAGCATTGTGGCCAGCGCTTCCGTACCTGTTGCAGGGAGAAAACTGCTCTCTTGGCTCCAATTCGAGCTTCGCGAGTCACTAGAGCTTATTGTCAGCTCAGAGCAAGCCGCCCACCTACTTCATCACTTGGGTTCTTTATATGGAGATCTTGATAAACGCCAACTTGTTTCTGGCAAAGACGCTAGTTCCAATCATCCAAAGGAGCTCGAGGTTTCAAGTGCGCATCTGGCGCGTCCGATTTTGCGTTTTGCCGAGAGGCTCCAGCAGAGCATGACAGAACTCTTGTCAGATATTCGACCAGAGCTAACCACAGACGTGGTCGACAAAGGCTTTCTTTTATCTGGTGGCTTGGCCCAACTTCACGGCCTTGATGCCTGGCTGATCGAGAGAATTGGCGTCCCAGTCTCTGTCGTTGACTCCCCGAGTACCGCCGCCATTCGTGGGGTCGGAACCACTCTGGCACACCTGGATGAATTTCGAAATAGCCTCGGCTATCATATGAGAGGCTAATTTTTTTATGTTAAAAATACTTTCTATCAATATTGAGGGTCACAAACACTTAGAACGCTGGCTTCCTGTTGTCAAAAAACTTCAGCCTGATGTTTTGTGCCTGCAGGAAGTTTTCACTTGTGACGTCACTGAGATTGGTACACAGCTCGACATGTCGGTCCAGATGGTGCCGACAATTGATATCTCTAAAAAACATAAGTATGCTCTCGAGCTCTTGGGCGAAGCTGGCATCGCGATTCTCACCAATCTGCCTGCCACGGAAATTGAGGTCTCGCAGTACGGCGGTCCAGACGAGATTGGTTTTTTTCAGGAGCCAAATGATGGTCAGAGATTGCTCATTCAGACAACGGTGACGAAGGGGGACGAAAAGTACTCAGTGGCGACAACGCACTTTACTTGGTCAAAAAATGGTGAGCCGTCGGAGCTTCAGCGTGAGGATTTCTCCCGTCTTAAGCCAATTATCGAGAGTTATGACGAGCTGATTCTTTGTGGTGACTTTAATTCTCCCAGAGGCGGCGAGATGTTTTCGAAGTTTACTGATCTTCTGACTGATAATTTGCCAGAAAAATACACGACTACTATTGACGGAAATCTTCATTACGCAGGCAAACTAGATCTGGTTGTGGATACAATTTTTTCGACTAAAAATTATAATATTAGTAACTGCCACACCATTAGTGGTCTGAGCGATCACGTGGGCGTGTGGGGGGAGGTGGAGTGAAATTTTGTACCTTGAATTGCGTTATCATAGCTTGATACAATAGAAACACATATAAAAGAATTGGAGAAGACAATGTCGCAGCCTCAAGAAAAATTATCCGCGTTACTACACGAAGGTAATGAGTTAACTGTGGCGAATGTCGTTGCCGAAGTAAGATTGGCATTTCCACAGCTACCGAGTGATATGAGCGATGACGTGGTTTTAGAAAAGGTTTTCGAATTATTGCAAGTTGAACCTGCAGACGACGCAAGCAGACAGAAAGCGGCATTGTTGAGGGATGCAGTCGAAAGAGGATTATCTGCCGCGACACAGGATTCGGAGAGTGAGAGTCCAAGTCCATGGGATTTTCTTGGTGAGCCATCAGTCCGAGATAACAATGTATTAGATGCAGGCGCAACACCTGAGCCTGCATCAGATCCCGTAAAAGGACCAGAATTAAAAGCAGAGGATCAGGCAGAAACTCTTGATGCAGCTCTGAATAAACAAATTGCGAGACTGGGCACTCCAGATAGATTATCAGATTTGGTTGCCATTTTTAAAGGAATAATACCACCGATTTCATTTATTAGAACTCATATTGATGGAAAAACTTCTACTAATTATTCTACCAGCGAGATAGCAAATATTCTTGAAAATGCTCGAATGCATCCTGAAAGAATAGATCTTGAGGCTTTGATTCCAAATATCGAAATACCACTGCCGTCACCAATGGGGTTAAGAGATTTATTTAGAAGTATTTACGAAAAAATAGAAAAAAATGCGGACAGTATTGTCTGGACAGAGCTCTCCGGTGTTGACTCGCTAGATTCACTAGCTTTATGGATTAAAAACAATTTGGGGTCAACTAAGCAAATAATAATGCGACGGAAAGGAAATTCGGAAAAGGAATATACTACAAGAGGGAGGCTTGCCCAAGTTATTCGGGATGAGATGGTCTCTCAGCTAATAAGATGGTCTGATGTTGCTGATGAACAAGGTTATCATGGAGAACTTTCGGCTAGCGACTTGACTTTACCATCAGCGCTTGAAAACTTGGTATCCTCTGTTCGTGCGGATGCTGATATAGACTTATTGCAGTTGCCGACATTAAGAAACCTTTCCACTTCTATAGACAAAATAGCCATCGCTATTAGAAAACTTGGACTAGTTGAGGCTGGGGTCTTGGGAGCAGCTGATTTTGGAAAACTAGCGAATTCCGCAGATGCTTTGGGGAATGTAATCGCGTTGACAGAGGATGTGAGGGGGGAAATCGTTGTAAATTTAAGTACTGCAAACGAAACAGAATTGCGGGAAAATATTAATATAATTACCAGAAAAAATGGATTGCGTAAAAGGGTAATACAATTGCTGGTAAGTAACAACAAAATTGCTCTGCAAATCCAAGGTAAACGTCAAGGATTTTTTAAAGGTAGTACCATAGAGAACACGCAAGATCTTTCTATGATTCTGGATTATTTTAAAATAAAAAAATAGTCTAAGTAGCAAGAGAAAGGTTTTTTTATTAGGAATTATTAATTTCCTCCCTAAAAATCTCCCCCCTCTGCATATAATTCTTAAAAACCCCAAAACTGGCGCAGGCTGGTGATAAGAGAATTGTGTCGCCTGATTCTGCATGCTCGCGACAGTAAGCCACTGCATCAGCCATAGAGGTGACGAGTCGGTGAGGAATTTCGCCAAGCTCAGCTCCAATTATTTCACCCGTCGGCGGGAAGAGAGCGACGGCTTTCACTCCACGATTTTTAATTTCCTCGATGTACTCTGAGAGATCAACACCTTTGTCGTGACCACCGGCGATGAGAACAACTGATTTTTCTGGAAAAGAGCGCAGAGCTGCAACTGCAGCTTCTGGGGTGGTGGCTTGGGAATCATTATAATAAGCAATGCCGTCTTTCTCGCCAATGTACTCTAGTCGGTGGGGTAGCGAGGTGAATGAAGCAATGGCATTTTTGATTGACTCAGTACTGATTCCAAAATGTTTGCCGATAACAATGCTTGGCAGGGCATTAAGCCACTGGTGCTTGCCAACCAAAGGGATGTCTTTAGTGTCTATAATCTTTTCATCCTCGAAGTAGAGAGCGTTGTCATGGAGGTTATTTTCGCCAAAATGATGTCTGGTTGCTGGAGTTTTTTCGACCAAGCTTTGTAAGCTCTGATACTCCGGATTATAGATAACATGGTCTGATTGTCTTTGATGGGTGATTAGTGCCTGTTTTGAGTCGATGTAGTCTTGCAGAGAGGGGAAATGATCGAGGTGCTCGGGGGTGATATTGAGAAGAACAGCGATGTTGGGACTAACTGACATATCAACAAGTTGATGACTCGAGAGCTCGAGGACAGCGAGGGGGTTGGGATTGCCTTTGGTCAATTCTTCCAGTTCTGGAATTAGGCTGAGCGCTGGGGTGCCAATGTTGCCACCAAGCACTGCAGCTAGACCAGCTTCACGAAGAACTCGATGAATCAGGGCGGTCGTTGTTGTCTTTCCCTTGGTACCAGTGACACCAACAGTGATGACACCAGCTAGATTGCTCTGAAGATACTCAAAGAAAAGCTGGGCGTTATTAGTTCGCTTGAGATTGGCTAGCTTGCCTGAGACAAGTAACTGATGATTTGGAGCAATCCCAGGTGTTTTGACTACGATACTATCTGGGGGAATAGACTCAAACTCAAGTTGGCTTGATGGTATAAATCGATCTTGATCCTCAGCAAAGATTTTTTGCCAGTCAGGTGAGAGTTGGTCACCAGGCTTGTCATCGACGAGAATGAACTGAGCTTCTTGATTTTGGTTTTTAAGGAAACGGTAGCTTGATAAGCCCTCGCTGCCGAGGCCAAAAATAATGTAGTTCTGCATACGGATCTGCAGTTTATTATAGTCTATGAATGGTTATTCTGAACACGGTCGGGTGAATCTACAAAAATGTTTGTGGCAGCCACCGGCGCTGATGTCTGTCAAATAACTAAGTGCGTTTTTTTGGCTTTTACTCAAGTAGTTATTTACTCAAAATTTAGAAAAAAGTGTTTCTATTAGTGACGAAAGTGGGTTGGGACACGGTTCGTTCTTTATTCGGAAATGCTTTGTTCAATGCGAAAAACCCAAAGAGAAGGCGAAAAGAGGTCGTCATTGACCCTTTCGGGTCGTGTGGTTGACTCGCTCTTTTATCACTAACTGCATTTTTCGATTCCGTTGTCACATTCGACCGCGTATAATTGGGGTCGTGTTCGCCTCTGTCCGTAGGTGAGCTCCAGACTGACACGATGAAAAACACTGATCAATCGACATTACTCTTTGGTTTAGAGCTGTTTGGCAGTACGAAGACACGGCTGCTAGCCGAAATCGATTCTCGAGTAAAATCACAAAAACTGCCAATTCTTATCGCCACGCCTAATCCAGAACAGGTCATGTTGTCCCGAAGAGACTCCGTCTTTCTAGATCATTTGCAGTCATTTGACTTGCGAATTCCCGATGGCAATGGATTGGTGTGGGCCTCGAAGTTACTTGCTAAAAAAACTGATCAACCAAAATTGACTCAGCGCATCACGGGAGTTTGGCTGACGAAGGAGTTATTGAAAAAAGCAGAGCGTTCTAAAAAACAGGTTCTCATTGTTGGTGGCCGTCGTTATAAATATCATGTTTCGAATTACTTAAGACTTAGTTGGAGTGTGGGATACGAGAATGTGAATCATCCTAAGGAGGAAGAAGAGAAGGCTTTGGAAGCGCTAATCTTAGAGCTAAAACCAGTCTATGTTTTTGTGGCCTTTGGTGCTCCAGCGCAAGAGGCATGGATTATTTCTCACCGCGCCTTACTTGAAAAAGCTGGCGTAAAAGTAGCCATGACTGTTGGAGGTGCCTTCGACATGCTATTTGGCATCACACCAAGAGCCCCAGGCTGGATTCGCGCTCTACAACTAGAGTGGCTTTACAGACTTATCCAAGAGCCAACAAGATGGCGCAGACAGCTTCAACTAATTGAATTTGTAAAACTAACTTTTAAAGCTCTTCTGAAGATTCAGTAGAATTTTGACCCTCAGGATTCACACCGAGAAGCCAAAGAACAGTTTCTTTTTTGTATCTTCTGTCACCTCTGGAATTAATGCGGATTGGAGGAAGCTTACCTCTTTTACCCCATCTTTTGATGGTTAGGGGAGAAACTCTGAGAAGATCGGCGACTTCGCGGACGGTTAAGAGATCTGGTAAGTTTTTCATGTCGAGTTTATTGGCGTCACTGGCCCTACCAGTTCTTTTATTGGCGTCATCAGCTTCGATTGTGGGCATGTTCATATCATTCATAGATGCTTTCCTGCATTGTTTATATACTTTTATTTTTTCCGGTTTCTGCGAGTAGAACAAAGGGCGACTTTGTCATCCTCAAAGTAGCAGAGTAGCAACAACTGGGTCAAGGGGTAGTTTGCACTGTGTATAGGTGGGGAGAACTAGCTGCTTTAGAACCTATAGTATTTTCAGTACGTCCGATAGTTTTTTTAGTGTGGAAAACTTTATGTTCTCCAGACTAGGAGTGAAGAATTGGGAAGTTTCGGTATTTATTGTATTGAACAGATCGCTAAGAGCTACAAAAAACCCCGCCTGTTTCCAGACGGGGTTCCCAGTTTCTTCTAAGAGAAAGTTACTTCATCTCGACAACACAGCCAGCTTCTTCAAGCGACTTTTTGGCGGCTTCAGCATCTTCTTTCTTAGCGCCCTCAAGGACAGTCTTTGGGAGAGATTCAACAAATGTCTTTGCTTCACCTAATCCAAGTTCTGGCTTGAGTACACGAACGGCTTTAATAGCACCGATCTTGTTGGCACCGGCGTCTTTTAGAACGACGTCAAATTCAGTCTGTTCCTCAACTGCCTCAGCTGCGGCTGCAACTGGAGCGCCCATCATCATAGGAGCTGCGGCGCTAACGCCGAATTCCTCTTCGAGGGCAGAGACTAGCTCTGAAACATCCATGAGTGATAGTTTTTTAACGCTATCAACGATGGCTTGTACTGGTTTTGAGAGAGTTTTGCTCTCTGTTTTTTCGTCTGTCATAAATTCCTTTCTTGTTACTTGTTACAGACTGGGTTACTCGGTTTTTTCTGCTACTGCAGGCTTCTTCTCAGTGATGGCTTTAAGCACACAGACCAAATCTCTTTGGCTGGCCTTGAGGACATTGACCAAACCATAGGCTGGGCCTTGGAGTCTGGAAATAAGCATAGCGATAAGCTGATTCTTGCCTGGGAGTTTGCTGAGTTCGGTGAGTTCATCGGAAGAGAGGACTTTGTCGCCCATCAGGCCTTGTTTGATAACTAATTTTTCACTCTCTTTGTGAAAAGTGAAAAGGGCTTTGATACCACCAACTTCGTCTTCATTACAAAAGACAAAAGCGTTTTGACCTTCGAGAGAAGCGTCGAGATCTCTGATGTCGAGAGCTTTTTTGACTAAAGCGTTTTTAACAACTTTAAGCTCGGCACCGGCGTCTTTAAGAGCCTGGCGAAGTTCGACTTGCTCATTCACGGAAGTACCGCTGTACTCGACGACGGCGAATGATTTAGCCAGAGCTAACTTCTCGCGAAGCAGTTTAACTGTATCGATGTTTACTTGATTTGGCATACACTCCTTTGTGTTTGTGCGTGCCGAAGAGAGAAAAGTGCCTGAAATAGGCAAAAGTCATATCCTCGGCGCGGCTTAATTTTTGCGCGCTGTCTTTAGATTGCGAGGTGTAGTATATCAAACAATTTTAAATTTGCTACATGCGGAGGAGATTCAGATATTTTTGTAACCAAATTTACGCGTATATATCTGCTACTTATTGAGTTTAGATAGTACTCTAAGTTAAACTATTTTCAACAAAAAGCGATTCCTTGCCTGCCTCCAAAAACAAGGGGGCTTTTTTGTAGAAAGGGGGAAATGTGCCAGCACTCACCGCTATGCCATATTCCGAGAAGGGCTTGAGAGCCTTAGCAGACATGCTGCGAATTCATAGTTCGCTCATGTGGATCGATCCGATTACTAACCAAGTTTCTGTCAAGAAACTGCCAGAGATTCTGCGTCGCCAACTTGGCCATTTTGAGAAAAAATCCGGCTCTTCTATCGTCACCTGAGTAGACTTTGTCTCCCATGATATACTGCTTTTCTAGATGAAAATGCAATTTCGAACCACTACTACAACTATCATCCCTGAGTAGGGGTAGTGTTGTCGTATGTAACACTCCCCAATCTCGGGGAGTTTTTTGTAGCAAATCACACGTATAATAAGGAAATATGAAACAAGATAAAGAATACTTACAAAAATTAAGACACTCGGCCGCACATTTATTAGCAGCCGCAGTTTTGGAGATCTATCCAGATGCAAAGCCAACCATTGGTCCAGCTATCGATGACGGGTTTTACTATGATTTCGAGTTTGTCGAACCAATCTCAGAGCACGATCTAGCCAAAATTGAGAAAAGAATGCGCAAAATTGCTCCACATTGGAAAGAATTTTCTCATGAGGAAGTTTCACCACAGGTTGCCCTAGAAAAATACTCCGGCAATGAATATAAGCAGGAACTGATTAACGATTTAGGAAAAGAAGGTGCTGTTATCACTCTCTACACCAGTGGCAAGTTCACCGATCTTTGTCGTGGCGGTCACGTTGACGAACCAGCTAAGGAACTTAAGCACTTTAAGCTCATGAGTGTCGCCGGCGCATATTGGCGCGGTGACGAGAAAAATAAGATGCTTACAAGGATTTATGGTACGGCATTTTCGTCCGCAAAAGAGCTTGACGACTATCTGGAACAGCAGGAGCAGGCGAAGCTCAGGGATCACAGGAAATTGGGGAAAGAGATGGACTTGTTCACTTTCTCTCCATTAGTTGGCTCTGGTTTGCCTTTGTACACGCAAAGAGGTGCGTTGCTAAGACGCCTTTTGAACAGCTACGTTGAAGAGATTCAGTCTGGTGAGGACTACCAACAAGTTTGGACGCCACAGATCGCCAAGGCCGATTTATTCAAGACCTCCGGTCACTACGACAAGTACAAAGCCGACATGTTCAGAGTTGTTTCCAACTATTCAAAAGAAGAAATGTACTTAAAGCCAATGAACTGCCCGCAGCATACGCAGATTTTTGCTAGCAAGCCACGAAGTTATAGAGAGCTGCCAATTCGTATGACGGACTTTGCCATGTTGTATCGTGACGAGCGTCCTGGGGAACTAAATGGTTTAGCCAGAGTTAGATCTTTCTCACAAGATGACTGTCATATTTTTTGCAGTGAGGATCAAGTTGACGTGGAGATAGATAGAGCTTTGCAAATGACAATTTCAATCATGAAGACCTTTGGATTTTCATATAGATATCGTCTCTCTACCAGAGATCCAGAGCACCCAGAAAAATATATTGGAGATCCTGAAACTTGGGACAAGGTGGAGAAGTGGGCAGTAGAAATAATGGAGCGCAATAACATCGAGTACTATGACGGACCGGGTGAGGCGGCTTTTTATGCTCCCAAAATGGATCTGATGGCCACAGATGCTCTTGGTCGAGAGTGGCAGCTTTCTACAGTCCAGATTGATTACTTCATGCCGGAGCGCTTCGGTCTTAGTTATACCGATTCTGATGGAACTGCTAAGAGACCAGTCATGCTTCACAGAGCTATTTTAGGTTCTGCCGAGCGAATGATGATGATTCTAATCGAACACTACGCTGGTAAATTCCCGACTTGGTTGTCTCCAGTACAGGCGAAAATCTTACCAATTACAGATAGTCATCTTGGATATGCCAAAGAAGTTCTTGCTAGCTTAAGGTCAGCTGGAATTCGCGCAGAGTTAGATGACCGCTCCGAAAGATTGCAAGCCAAAATTCGCGATGCACAACTCGAGAAAGTTCCATACATGCTAGTAGTTGGCGATAATGAAGCCGCTGATAAATCTGTGGCTGTTCGCAGGCGAGAAGGTGGGAAGCAAGAAGTTGTTTCTATAGACGCTTTTGTTGAGCAGGTGCGAAAAGAAATTCAAGGGCGAGCATAAACTGGTACCAGTTTATGAGTTGTAATGGTATATAATGGTACCATGTTACAACGAACTCTCGAGAAGAGCCTAATTCAATGGAAGACAAGTCCAATTCGCAAACCTTTAATTCTTAGAGGTGCTCGTCAAGTTGGAAAAACCAGCCTAGTGAGGCAGTTTGGAAAAACCCAGTTCGATGTTTTTGTGGAAATTAACCTTGATGTTCCGCAAAACAAAGAGACTTTTGGAAACGCCGGAAATTTAGAAGAGTTGCTTAAGAAAATTTCTGTTTTTTCAGGTAGTTCGCTAGTTCCCAACAAAACCTTAATTTTTCTTGACGAAATCCAGGAGTCTGAATCATTAATGCACATGCTTCGTTTTTTTGCAGAAGAAAGACCAGATTTGCACGTGATTGCAGCTGGGTCTTTGCTGGAGGTAAAACTCAAGGGTAAGTGGTCATTTCCAGTTGGAAGAGTGGAGTATCGTTATCTGTATCCGTTAACATTCTCAGAATATCTTGTCGCCGTCGACAATCAGCCAATTTTAGAGTATTTTCAGACTTTATCTTTTGAAAATAACCAGACCTGGGGAGTCCAACAGCTATTGACCTTATTCAAAGAATATCTGTTACTGGGCGGAATGCCAGAGGTTGTCAGTAGTTACTTAAAAACTAGAGATTATATTGGAATACAGCCAATTTATGAGCGACTTTCCAAAGCATATATTGACGATGTGTATAAATATGTTTTGCGAAAAGAGTCATATAAATACTATGAAGGAGCGTTATCAAAAGCTCCATTTATGGCAGGAAAAGTATTTAACTATGAGAATTTCGGTGATCTTGGGTATAAAAGCAAAGAGATGTCGAGTGCTATAAATAATTTAGAAAAGGTGATGCTTTTGACACAAATAAAGTCTCTAAACCATTTAGAGCCTGCTTTTACTGTCAAATCAAAGCGGCCGAAAAAACTGATAGTTCTTGACCATGGAATGATGAACTATGAGAGCGGACTCTGGCGTGATATCACTGAAGATAACTACCATGGACGCTTGATGGAGCAGGTGGTAGGTCAGTCTTTATTGGCAAGAGGCGTCTGGAAGGATGAGCCGCTATATTATTGGTCGAAGGATAGGGATATGGGTAGTGCTGAAGTTGATTTTGTTTCTATGTTTGGCAAAACAGTTACGGCTATAGAGGTGAAGTCTGGTCATAATCATCAGATGAAATCGATGAGGAGCTTATTGGATTTATATCCAAAAACTTTGCCAGTTAGAATTTCGTGGGATGCTCTAGCAGTTGAAAAAATTGAATCTAAAGGCAAGGAACATCAGATGCTCGTTATTCCCTTTTATTTGGTTGATCGCTTGTCAGATTTAATTAGCTTAGCTTAACTCTAACCCCAGGACTCATGGTCGCGGAGAGAGTGAGGCGAACTGCTTTGACATCAAGAGCTTCGATTAAAGCTTGAACATTTTCAACTAATTCTTTGGTATCCATCGAGACTTTGCCAATGACAATGTGCATGACGGCTTGCTTGCGCTCTGTTTTCACAACAGTTTTGCCAGACATGAGTTCTTTCATTTTTTCTTCTGGTTTATTGGTGATGGTGCCATTTTTTGGGTTTGGCATCAGGCCTTTTGGACCGAGAACTCTGGCGTATTTAGCCAGTTTTGGAACGAAAGCTGG
>CAZPFX010000022.1:0-2931 GCA_964586055.1 uncultured Pseudomonadales bacterium
ACGATGGAGATTCATCACACTAAGCATCACCAGTCTTACATTGATAAATTAAATGCAGCTCTAGAAGAGCATGAAGACCTGCTAGCTCTTTCAGTTGAAGATTTACTGAGTAAATTTGATTCTTTGCCAGATGAAATCAAAACAGCAGTTAGAAATCACGGCGGTGGCCACGCTAATCACTCTCTTTTCTGGCAAAGCATGTCGCCACAGCCAAGTGAGCCATCTGTAGAATTGAATGATGCAATTACCACACAGTTCGGTTCGCTTGATGAATTCAAAGAACAATTTGCTGCTGCGGCAGGAGGACAGTTCGGCTCAGGTTGGGCTTGGTTAGTCGCTAAACCTGATAAAACCTTAGCTGTTTACAGCACTGCCAATCAAGACTCACCCCTCATTCAGGGTGATTCACCACTATTGGGACTCGATGTCTGGGAACATGCTTACTATCTGAACTACCAGAATCGCCGTCCAGATTACGTCACCGCTTTTTGGAATCTCGTGAATTGGAGTGCAGTTGCCTCCCGCCACCAAGCAGTGCTACAGTAGTCCACTGTGTTACAAATAATTTTAGATGTCGAAACCAAGAAAATTTTCGATGAAGTTGGGGGATTTTTCCCAGATCGACTTGGTATTTCTTTTGTAGGAGTCTGTGTTCGTGAGGGCTTTTCCGGCCCGGGCGAAATGCAAAGCTATTTCGAGGATGACCTGCCCAAGCTTTTTCCTCTTTTGGAGAAGGCGGACGTCGTGATTGGCTTTAATATCGATAACTTCGACATGCAGACTCTAGTGCCGTACTACACGGGAGACGTTACCAGAATTCCTACCTTGGATCTTTTAACGCGGATAAAAGACAGTGCTGGTCACCGCATTAGTCTGGATGCGGTCGCAACCGAGACTTTGGGAATTGGCAAATCAGGCAGTGGTCTTGATGCAGTCAAATACTACAAACAGCAGAAATGGGATGATCTAGAGAAGTACTGTCTACAAGATGTAGCCGTGACTAGAGATGTTTATGATTATGGTCGCTCCAACGGTGGAGTAATTTTTCGCAATAAATGGAATCGAAAAATCGAGTGTTCCGTTGATTTTAGTTTCATCCCACAACAGAATTCTGGGGTACAGATGAGTTTGCTTTAGAGAGTTTGCTGTCAGAGTACCTTTGAGATATGCTTGTCGCAGTATGAATGAGGGTGAGTTGGAATCAGTTTTTTCAAAACTTGGACAAAATGTCAGCAGAAGAGAGTTTGTAGAAAAGGGAACAGTTGCAGTAGGCACTCTTGCTTTTGCAAATATCCTGCGAACACTATTCGTCGGAAAGACAACTTTATCATCAGACTCATCAACCATAATAGAAACGCAGCTTTCAAATGAACAAAAGATTTTAAATGAAATGCTGAGAAATGCATTGAATCGGATGATTGTGTTAGATATTGGTAAAAGAGGTGAAAGTGGAGTACAAGCCTTTTCAGATTTTGAGATGTGGCAAATTTTATCGGGAAATGGAAGTACTGATCGGGTCAAATATGATGAATTAGTAGATAGATATGAAAAGAATAGGAGCGAAGTTAGTCAGAAAGATAGGGCAATACTTCAGTTTTCTTGGATGGCTTCCCATGGACAAGTAGTGACCAATGCATTGAGTTTGGGAGCTGAGCAGATATACAAAACGGAAGCTCTTGCAAAGGAACTCCCCTTTATTCCATATACTCCAGATTTGGTAATTGGTTCAGAAACACTACAATTAATTGACAGGGGTGAAGTCGTAATAGACTCAGGAGAGTATAGGCTCAAAGGAAAGCGTTTTGAGCTAATTATCAATCCGCCACCAGAGCATCTTCCCGAAGAAAAAGTCATTAGTGCTAGTCTTCAAATGGGATCAGTATTTGTAGATGTCTGGGAAGAGTTGGGTTCAAGGATCAATATTGTGTTAAGTCACAGTGATTTGAGATTATTATTTAAAAATACTGGCAATTCGACTGAAAAATATTATAAGGAGGACTTTGGTGCCACATATATACTTCCTAAGGGAAAAACTCTAGAAAACGTATCCAGGATACTTGTCAGAAAAGAAGGCGAAGAAGACTATCTTCCTTTCGACGTCTCCCTTACAGCTACTGAGCTTTCCCAAGACGAATCACATGTTCTCATTAACTCTGAAACAGCGCTAATAGAGTATTACAAGCTTGTTTTGGATGATGGTACAGAAATTGATCCAAAGTACGATCCGAACTCTGATAATTTTGATTTTTCTTTTGAGAAAGATGAAAGGTTATCATGGAGAGATCCAGAGATGCATGGTGCATATTCTCTTGTAAATCCAAAAAGAGGAAAAAACATTGAAATATTAAGGCAGTTTCTTTCAGAGCATCCCAACAACTTTTTTGTAATGGCGACAGGAAACTATGAAGATGTTTTGATTGATGAGGATTTTCCAGAAAATTTGATCTTTGCAGGTCAAGCTATGATGGGAATGTTTGGCAAACCTGCAGGAGGTTTTGGAGAAGTTGCTGTGGCCAATGCTATATATAGTGAACCTAGCGAACTTGGTGTTCCTGGAAATGGGAGTTCCTTAGTTACTCCGATTATTGCGTTATTAGCATCACAGGTTTGGGAGGAAGCGAATGTGCAACCAACAAGAGCGAGTTTGCAGGATTTTCTGGTTAAAAAAGATAGTTTGCTTTCCTACGATCTGATACCCAATTCTTTAGAGGTTAAACCATGGAAAATGAAGTTCTTGGATCTTGATGCTGTAAAGAATTGGATACGTGAAAGAAGTTTTAAGGAGCTTGAGAGGAGAAGTGAAAAGCTGCGCACGAGCACGAAAAAGTCGCGTAGAGGATTATTACAAATGTTCACTGGGAAGCATGATTAGGAAGTTTTACTGTAAGTAGTAGAATACAGCAAACCAATGGCCAAACTCCAAAACATCCC
>CAZPFX010000022.1:3031-13499 GCA_964586055.1 uncultured Pseudomonadales bacterium
ACTTCAGCGAGCTCGTTAGTCTTGTATAATGCTCGGCGCATGACAGATACGCTTTCAATTTCCAATTTATCCGTTTCCATTGACGATAAGTCGATTCTCAAGGGAGTATCACTTGATGTTAATCCTGGAGAACTCCACGCCATTATGGGTCCGAACGGTTCAGGGAAAAGCACCTTAGCGCAAGCACTTGCTGGCCATCCAGCCTATGAAGTTGGAAAAGGTTCATCTGTCTCCATGAATGGAGAGGACTTGCTTTCTCTTTCACCAGATGAAAGAGCACAAAAAGGTTTGTTTTTAGCCTTTCAGTACCCAGTCGAAGTCCCTGGAGTCAGTGTCCAGAACTTCTTACGCCAGGCGCATCTTGCTCGTTTTGCCAATGAACCAAAAAAGCAATTTACCAAGGTTGTAGAGTTTAGAAAACACTTGCAGAAACTCGCTGATAAGTTCCAGATTGACCAAGTATTTTTATCTAGGGGTCTTAATGAAGGCTTTAGTGGTGGCGAGAAAAAGCAGCTTGAGATTCTTCAGATGGCAGTTTTGGAGCCAAAATACGCCATTCTTGACGAGACTGATTCTGGTCTAGATATCGATGCCATTCGTAGGGTCGCAGAGGGCGTGAAACAAATTCAGAAAGACTACAACACTGGGATTATTGTTATTACCCACTATCAAAGAATTCTGGATTACCTGAAGCCCGACTTTGTTCATGTTCTAGTTGCTGGCAAAATCGCTCAGTCTGGCGGAGCAGAGTTAGTTGCTTCGCTTGAGAGTTCAGGCTACGCTAGTCTGAAGGAGAAATAATTTATGTCATCGCCGCACCAACTCACCGAAAACGTAAAACTACTTCAGAAAACCGCCATTATCGTCGAGGACAAAGTTCTTATTTTGAAACGCTTTGCTGGCGATGGTTACAGAGCAGAAAAATGGGATTTACCAGGTGGGAATGTCGAATGGCCAGAAGTCGATAGCGATAAGCGCGATCTTCACCAGGAGGAAATTGTTCGCGAGCTTCAGGAAGAAACCGGAATTTCTGTTCTACCCAATCAGTTTCAAACACCTGTCTACATGGGAACTTATTTTGAAAAAGAAAAAGATCTTTACACAATTATCGTCGGCTGGTCGGTGCGACTAACCGAAAGACCCGCCGTGAATATCAGTCCAGAACACTCGGAATTTACTTGGATAAGTCGAGAGCAACTTGATTCCTACGACTTCGGTTTTGCCGGTGAGAAAGAGGGTTTTATTCGCCGCACAATAGAGGCAAGCTTTACTCACTAATGGCACGATTTGCACAAAAAAAGACTAGCGATTTTGACGCCAAGGGCAGTGAGTCTTACGAGCATGGTTTTTCCTATTCAACAAAAGATTATCGTTACATTACTAAGCCCGGACTTTCGCAAAAAGTCGTAGAAGAGATTTCGCACATTAAGGAAGAGCCCAAGTGGATGTTGGAGCTTAGACTAAAGGCGCTGAAGCAGTTCGAGGCCGCCTCGATGCCGAAGTGGGGCGCTGACTTAAGCGGAATCGATTTTGAGGCCATTCATTACTATCTGCAACCGACGGATAAGCAGGTGTCTTCTTGGGATGATGTTCCAGCCGATGTGAAGCTGACCTTTGATCGTTTGGGAATTCCAGAGGCAGAGCGCGGTGTGTTGGCGGGTGTGAAGGCGCAGTACGACTCTGAAGTTGTTTACGGCTCGCTGAAGGAAGCTTTTTCTAAGGACGGGGTGATTTTTCTTTCTATGGATGAAGGTCTAAAACTGTATCCAGATTTAGTTAAAGAGTATTTCGGCAGCACTATCCCCAGTGGCGACAATAAATTTTCTGCCTTAAATACGGCGGCTTGGTCGGGTGGATCTTTTGTTTATGTTCCCAAGGGAGTTGATGTCAAAATGCCACTCCAGACATACTTTCGCATTAATTCTCCCAACGCAGGTCAGTTCGAAAGAACGTTAATAATCGTTGATGAAGGAGCAAAAGTTCACTATGTTGAAGGTTGTTTTGTTGCTGGAACTAGCATTGTTTCTTCTGAAGGGCGAGTTTTCATAGAAGATGTGAAAAAAGGTGATTTAGTGCTTAGCCATGAAGGGAAGTATAAGAAAGTTAATCATACTCAAGCTCGACCATACTCAGGAAAACTCTTTTCACTATCGATCAGAGGCAATCCTAGTGAGGAGATAGAAGCAACATCTGAACACCCATTTTTAATTGTTAAAAGAAAGTATAAAAATGAAAAAAATAAGGTTTGGGAAAAGAGTTGGCTTCCTGTGAGTGAGTGTCGCCAAGGAGATTATGTCTGTATCCCAATTGATCAAGTTATTGATGAACAACAAACTAGAATTTTTCCAATTAAGATTGGCACAGGGAAACATGGATTCAAAGTTGAGCAGCTTGAGTTTCCATGTACGCCAGAACTATTTACTCTGATTGGCTATTACTTAGCTGAAGGAAGCATTAGTAGTGGTCATTACTTGAATTTTTCGTTTTCAGAAACCGAAAGGGAATTTATTGATGAGGTGAAGAGACTAATTTTGGAGGTTTTTGGTGAAACGAGAATTAGTGAGAGTTATCATAAAAAGAATCATGGAACGAACGTCGTGGTCAGCTCAACTCGTCTTTGTAGATTTTTTGAACAGTTTGGCAAGGGCGCGGCGAACAAAGTTATTCCTAAGTGGGTAATGCAAGAGGGCAAAGAGAAACAAGAAAAATTGATAAAAGCGTGGTATCGAGGAGATGGGAACTATTACAAAAGAACTTTGGCTCATGGTTTCAAAGAAATGTTCAGGATATCGACCGTGTCAAAGAATCTAGCATACCAAGGTAGGGATATTTTAATGCGTTTAAATGTCGCATCATCGATAAACGTGCGTAACAGGGCAAAGGAAAAGCGCCAAGATATGTACAACCTTGTAATAGGTGGCGAACAAATGATTGTTTTTGGAGCGATCGTGGATCAACCAATCCAGCCCAAAATTTGGGGAAAGAAACGAGCAACCTACTTCAATATCGATGAAAAGTATTTATATGCTCCGATTAGAAGCATAGAAGTGTCTGAAGTCGATAATATTTATGTCTATAATTTTGGAGTAGATGATGACGAAAGCTATGTTGCTGGAGGGGTAGCTGTTCATAATTGCACCGCCCCGAGTTTTTCTAGCGGTTCACTGCACTCTGCGGTAGTGGAAATCATTCTTAAAAAAGGGGCTCGCTGTCAGTACACCACTATCCAGAATTGGTACAAAAATGTTTATAACTTGGTGACAAAAAGGGCGTACGTCGGCGAAGAGGCAGAGATGATTTGGACGGACTTTAATATGGGTTCGAAGGTGACCATGAAGTATCCAAGTTTTATTTTGGCAGGCAAAGGAGCGCGTGGCGAAACGCTCAGCATGGCTCTGGCCTCTGCAGGACAACACCAGGACACCGGCTCTAAAGCTATTCACTTAGCGCCTTATACCAGCTCTACCATTGTTTCTAAATCAATTAGTAAAGATGGCGGCAGAACTAGCTATCGCGGCTTGGTCAATGTCGGACCTCACGCAACAAATAGCCAAAACACAGTTATCTGCGATGCGCTTTTACTTGACTCAATTTCTCGTTCTGACACTTATCCTGTCGATCGCGTTTTTAATTCCCAGGTCGCAGTTCAGCACGAGGCAACGGTCTCAAAAATCGGCGATGACCAGCTTTTTTATCTCATGAGTCGAGGCATCAGCGAAGAGGATGCGCGCAAGATGATAGTCAGAGGCTTCATTGGCGATCTAATCAAAAAACTACCCTTAGAGTATGCGGTCGAGATGAATAGACTCATCGATCACGAAATGGAAGGAAGCATCGGGTGACGGAAATTACCAAAAAAATCACCATTACTGATTCAGAGATTGTTAAGCTTACAGAGCCAGGCAATTACCTGATCGAACTGACTAAGCCTGAAGCTACAGCTGAGATCTTTGGAAGCTTCTCAGTTTCCAGAAAGGAACGGGCGAAAATTGTTGTCACCATTCATCACAAAGCCCCACAGACTCTTGCCAAAACTAACTTGCGCGGAGTTGCTCGTGACAAGGCTCACCTTTCTTTTAGTGGTCGAATCATCATTGATGAGCACTGCGGAGGAACGAACTCATTTCTTACCGAGCGCATTTTGCTTTTGTCCGATACCGCTACTGCTGAGGCTATTCCCGATCTCGAGATTCTCAGTGATGATGTCAAATGTTCACATGCAGCCAGTGTCAGCAGTATTCCAGCTGAGCAGCTTTTCTATCTCATGAGTAGGGGGATTTCCAAATTTGAGGCAGAAAAACTGATCGTGGACGGTTTTTTGCAACAATAGTGTTATCATTTGTTTATATATTTGATATATAAAGATACAAATGGCTGAAAAAGAAAAGCAACTTGTCCGAAAAGTTTTAATAAAACCCGAAGAAATTACTGATCGCATAAAGAGCATGGCTGATGAAATTGCCACTGATTTTAAAGAAAAAACCAAAGAGAAAAAATATCCTGAGCTAATACTCCTGTGTGTTCTAGAGAGCGCAAGAGTTTATACCAAAGAATTAGCTACTGAGCTTAAAAAGCTAGGCATTAGGGTCAAAATCGTAAATGTCACGATCAAAAGTTACGACGGCATGAGGAAGACAGACAACCATGAGATACTTTCCAAGTTTCCAATGAAAAAGCTTCGGGGAGAAATTGTTTTGGTCGTCGAAGACATGATAGACACAGGAGGTACGCTTGAAGCACTTATTAATGAGTTAAACAAATTTAAACCTCAGGTGCTAGACGTCGCAGTTCTTCTTGAAAAAATTAAGGCAAGATTTATTAACTTAAAAGCCAAATACGTTGGATTTGAAATTTTTGATTTTTGGGTTGACGGCAAAGGAATTGACACAGACGGAGAACATAGGCTTGATGAATGGATCTCGGCAGTAATCTTGAAAAGTGACGATGAAGAACTTGTTAAGTTCTGGCGATTGGTAATTTTGAACAATGAAGACAAAGAGCTAGTTGAATCTGTGCGCTCATTAATGCTTATGCTTTCTTGGTACAATACAAAATATGATAAGTACAAAGACAATTCTCCGGGACTTCCCCCTTCTGACCCAGTATTCCGAAGGCAAGAAGTTGATTTACCTGGACAGCGCCGCCACGAGCCAAAAGCCAAGCGTGGTCATCAACGCGATTACGAATTACTACCAAACCACCAACGCCAACGTCCACAGGGGCGTCCACAGACTTTCTGATGAGAGCACAGCGATTTGGCAAAAAAGTCGCGAAACAATTGCCTCATTTTTCGGCGCCAACACTCCGGAATTAATCCTTCTTAGAAATACCACGGAGGCTACAAATGGTATCGCTTACGGCTGGGGAGATCATAATCTTTCTTCAGGAGATATCATTCTTACTACTCTGATGGAGCATCACTCAAATTTTGTGGTTTGGCAAGAATTGGCAAAAAGAACTGGAGCGAGAATAGAAGTGGTTGCTGTCACTAAAGATGGCGAACTTGACTTAGAATCTCTCAATGAAAAACTTTCCTTAGCTAAAGTGAAACTTCTCGCGCTTACTCACGTTTCGAACACGCTAGGTACTCTAAATCCAATCGCTGATATTGTCCAACAAACTAGAGAATTAAGCCCGAACATCAGAATCGTTTTAGATGCTGCTCAGTCAGCACCACACTTATCAATCAATTTTAAAAATCTCGATGTCGATTTTCTAGTTTTCAGTGGTCACAAAATGCTTGGTCCTATGGGAAGTGGTGGCATGCTTGTTAAAAAAGAATTGTTGAGAAGTGGCGAGATGAAGCCTTGGCTTTTCGGTGGGGGAATGATTGATTCGGTGGCAGTAGAAAAAACAACTTACTCTTCTGATCTCAGTGAGTTATTCACTGCTGGAACTCCAGATGTGGCCAGCGCTGTTGGCCTAGCAGCTGCCTGCGATTATCTGAATAATCTTGGAATGGAGAGTGTTAGAAAACATGATGAAATGTTAGTCCAGTACGCTCTTGAGAAATTGACTGACTTACCAGAGATCACTGTAGTCGGTCCACGTTCAAACAGAGTCGGCTCTGTGGCTTTTTTACACAACAAAGTCCACGCCCACGACGTTGCCCAGATTCTTGATAGCCAGAATATTGCGGTCAGAAGCGGTCATCACTGCACTATGCCACTACACACAGAATTTTCTTGGCCAGCTACAGTCAGAGCCAGTTTTAATGTTTATAACACTACTGATGATATCGACGCTCTTATTTCGGGACTAGAAAAAGTAAAAACAGTTTTTAAGATTTAATGCCAGAAGATTTATACCAAGAACAAATTATCGAGGCAGCCTCTAATCCTGCGAATATGGGAGAGCTTAGTGAATTTGACGTTGCAACACGAGAAGTTAGTAATAGTTGCGGTGACGCTTTCTCAGTCCAAATAAAATTGTCTAAAGATAGGGCTGTGGCCGAAGACATAAAATGGCAGGGGAATGGTTGCGCCATTGGCATGGCCGCGATGAGTTTAGTTTCATCAGCATGTGTAGAGCAACCAGTGAGTTTGATCCTAAAATGGGGAGAGAAAGAAATGCTTGAAAACCTTGGGCTTGATCATATTTCACCTAGTCGGAGTAAATGTATGATGTTAGGACTAAGAACTATCCAAAGTTGCTTAAAAAAATTATGAAACTCTACGTTGGTTCAGCAAATCCAGTAAAGCTAAATGCGGTTCGTGTTGCAGCAAAAAACCAGTGGCCAGATGTCGAAATAATCAGCTGTGAAGTCGAGAGTGGTATCAGTGAGCAGCCTCTTTCAGATGAAGAAACGAGAAATGGCGCGAGAAATAGAGCTCTCGCTTCACTGGCCACTAAAATTGACGGAGCCAACGAAGAAGCCCTCGGTATCGGCCTAGAAGGCGGTGTTTTTACCCAAGAAAATGGCGAGCTTTGGTCGACTGTCTGGGTAGCGGTCGCAGACATAGACGGAAAAATTTACGAGAGTAATGGAGCGCGATTCAGAGTTCCAGAAGTGATTGCCAAAACTATTCGCGCGGGCGAAGAAATGGGGCCAGTGGTCAGTCAAATGTTCGGAGGCCGCGATGTTCGAAGCACCAACGGAGCTATTGGCATAATCACTAAGGACTTTGTTGATCGCACAGAAGAGTACGCTGCAATCGCGAAAATGGCCCTCGGTATATGGTATGGACGCAAGTGGCAAGAGGATTTGTGATACTATTCAGTACGAGAACCTATGCAACCACCCAAACAATATACCGCCCGTCTTGAAGAAAAAATTGTTCATAACGAACGTTTTATCCAATACTCTTTTGAGCTAGCTGAGCCACATGAGATGCCTTTCGAGGCTGGTCAGTACGTTTCTGTCAAAGTTTCCGAGAAAGGGGAAAGACGATCTTACTCTATTTGTTCTTCTCCAGATATTAAACACGGCTTTGAGCTTCTTATTGATATTTCACCTGGAGGAATTGGCTCTAAGTATTTTGAAGCCCTTGATTTTGGAGCCACGATTGAGTTTCTTGGTCCTTTAGGAATGTTTACTTTGGCGCCAAATGAGAACGAGGCAGCCACCACCTTTGTTGCAACTGGGTCTGGCATTGCGCCATTTCGTTCGATGATCTTTGAACTTCTTCAGGAAAAAAAAGACACTCGACCAATCATTCTCTACTGGGGACTACGTCATGAGAATATGCTTTTCTGGGAAGACGACTTCGAAGAACTAGCGGAAAACTTTCCTAACTTTAAATTCCATCCGGTAATTTCCCAGTCAAGCGAGGCCTGGCCACTTTGTCGAGGCAGAGTAACAGATTGTCTTGCAGTACATGACCTTTTGGAAAATTCTGGTTATTATCTTTGTGGAAGTACACCCATGATCGCAGATACCAGCAAGCTTCTCATTGGCAGGGGTACTTCTGAAGAGAACATTCACCACGAAAAATTTTATTAATTATTGAGGAAAATATGGCAGATCAAGTTAAACAAATTGGTAAGTATAAAGTCGAAGTTATTAGAGATAAGTGCATTAGTGCTGCCAGCTGCGTAGCGATCGCGCCTAAGGTTTTTGATCTCGATGAAGAAAATTTAGCAATCATCCTGTCACAAGATGGCAATGATGATGACACCAAGCTTCTCGCTGCCCAGAGTTGTCCAACCATGGCGATAATAGTAACAAACACAGAAACTGGCGAGCAGGTCTGGCCAGTAAAATAACCAATTATAGAAAGAATCAAAAAATGAAAAACATCCCACTCTTACTCGGAACAATGATTGGAACACTCTTGTTAGTTTTTAGCATTGCTTACTTTTTTTCAAAAACAGCGCCGGTAGCTATTGAAGCTGTTGTTGATCAAACAGTTCTCCTAGAAGGTTCTCGTCATAGCGCGGGTCCAGAGGACGCGCGCGTTACCGTTGTTGAGTTTAGTGACTTGCAGTGTCCTGCCTGTGCGGCTACCCAGCCATTGGTTAAGCAGTTATTGGCAGAATATCCAGATGATGTCCGACTTGTTTATCGTCATTTTCCTCTTGATAATATCCATCCATATGCACGACTGGCTGCAGCGGCTTCTGAGGTTGCCGCAGAGTACGACCAATTTTGGGCGTATCACGATGTTTTATTTGCAAACCAACAAGATTGGTCTCTAGCTCCAAGCAAGAGCGATGTCGAAGCGAAGTTGGTTTCTTATGCCGCAGAGCTTGGTATTGACGAAACAGAATTTACAGCTAAGATAACTGATACAGTATATTCTGATTTTGTACAGTTAGATGCAAAAGTAGGAACACAAATTGGGATACAAGCCACGCCAACGTTTTTTGTGAATGGTCAACAGACCGCCGCCCCACAACTACGAGACGAAGTGGCAAAAGTATTAGCAAAATAAAAGGGGCACACCATGGACAACATGAAAAAGTACACACCATATATATTTCCAGGATTGGTTTTCCTTCTGGTTTTCTTCTTAGTTTTCCGTTGGTTCCAACTTCGAAATCAAGCCAATGACTTAGATTTCTCAGAAGGAATTGAGATCGAAAATTTGAGTCAAGAAGAACAGCAGTCAGTTTTATCTGGCGTTGGTGATTACTCAACAGTTTCACTTGATGTTCAAGAAGCGGATGAAAATTCGGACGAAATGACAGAAGAACCAGTCGGTGGCGTAGTTAGATATGCGATCGAAGATGGAAAAGTCCGTTTTAGTGTCATCGTCAACGCAGTAGATGCACAATACTCAGTTTGGCTCAGAGATCCAGACACTGAGGAATTGAGCAAAGCTTTCGACCTAGTGCCTGGAAAAGGTGGCTTGGTTGGATCAGCCGCTCTCTCGACAGAATTACTACCAGTTGAAGTAGTCGTAAGTACATCTACTGACAAAGATCAGGCAGTAGACTCAGCAGTTCTGAGAGGCATGATTAAGCCTATGGAAGAGGAGCAAAACTAAATTGCTTCTTGATGTGCCCGTCGAGTGTGATATCCTAACAAAAATTGCTACTCGGCAAGATGTGCTGAAAAGATAACAACAAACTAGGTAGCAACGTATAAAAGTATACATCTCGCAGATAGCGGGAATAAAAGAAGGGCAAAATATGGCAGACGCTTTTAGCTACACCAATGCCAAGGGTCAAACCTATTATCTCCACACTAAGGAGGTAACTTTGAAGAACGGTCGCATTCAGCGAATCTACTTCTTTGCTCGCGATGTTCGCGATGGTTCACTCGACGCAGTCCCAGCAGGGTACGAGGTCATGGAGACCAAACGCACAAACATGCCTGTGTTGAAGAAATCAGCACCAGCAGCCTAAGTGCATTAAATAATGAACTTCAGATCGCCTCTCAGATAAAACTGAGGGGCGATTTTGTATATGACACCAAAATCTACTAACAAACTAGAAAAAGCTATCTGGGAAAATCTGGGTAAAATTCTCGATCCAGAGCTAGGTATTGATCTGGTAAATTTGGGATTAATTTATAAAGTCACCGCAACAGAGGATGGGGCAACGATCTTGATGACCCTAACGACTCCTGGCTGCCCTCTGGCCCACGTGTTTGATTCATTGGTGAAAGATGGCCTGGTCGGGATTCCAGGCCTTGACCCATATCGCGACGTGACCGTGACCCTAACCTTTGATCCTCCCTGGATTACAGATCTGATGTCTGATGAGGCCAAGGCGGAGCTGGGGTTTTAGATCTAATTCACATAGAAATGATGTAGTACACTTGTGCCGTATGCCAACAAACGTATTTATTGGTGCAGATCACGGCGGTTTTGCTTTCAAAGGTGAACTTATCGCCTTTCTAATTGAAAATGGTTTTTCAGTGACAGACTGCGGGGCAGACACTTTAGTTGCCGATGACGATTATCCGGTTATTGCCGCCAGAGTGGCGAGGAAAATGTCAGAGGAGAAAGCTCAACCTGTTTTTGGCGTGTTATTGTGTAGATCAGGAGCAGGGATGAGCATTGTTGCCAATCGATTTCCTGAT
>CAZPFX010000023.1:0-13369 GCA_964586055.1 uncultured Pseudomonadales bacterium
CCGCCAATATCGGACAAAGTTAATCAACTGTCTTTTTTACTCTAGGCTGTAGTCTATATTCACCATGCATCTCAAAACCTTCTAAGTTAGTCATATCAGTAGTTTTAGTCACTGTATGGCTATTCTGTTTTCCCAAAAAGTTTTCTTTAATATTACCCAACAAAACAATCTCTGGCTCCTCAATTAAGAAGTGCCTTGACTCTGGACTATCCACTTGCTCTAATAATTCTGGACCATACTTGCCAACCTGACTTGTTCCATAATATGAAGGCACATATCCATATGCTTTTTTACCATGCCAATCGTAAAGATATGCCCATGAAATATAGTACTCGTACGGACTCCCCCAAATAGAGATAGAAAAAGGCTCACCCTCGGACAATTGGTATGATCTATCTATTAAACTTAGCGAATTTTTTAAGACTACTCCTTTTTGAAAAGTAAAAATACTTGTCTGTTGAAAACGTATATGGTTCACTGCGGAAAACTGCTGATAGCCATACAAAAGTAAAACTATCGCCCCAACTATCGTCATTATCTTGTTTTTATTTTGAAAAAGATACTCTATCAGAAATGCGAGCGAGATTATCAAGACATACTCAATTCCAAGCAACATATGGGGGCTACTTCGAAAGTGAAACACAAATAACCAGAGCGGAGCAAAAATCCAGCTTAATAAGAACCAACGCTGAGGCTTAGAGGCTTTCTTGCACAACGCATAAATTATCATTAACGACAAGATTAACCCAACCTTAGTCATTGTTGGAGCTAGGGTTTCACCAATTTTGATAAAATAAGTACTGAACAAATCGCCAAGTAGGCGTGGGTTCAACAATACCGACGAGCTTCCGAAAGCTTCTCCCAAGCTGGATGAATTAAAAATTCCTGCCTTGTAAAGTAATAATTGATTCACAATCATACTACTAATAACAAATCCAAAACTAAAAATAAAGGCTGCCAATTCCTTTAAATTAAGAATAGTGAAGATCGACTTCTTTCTTCTTAGTGATGCATAGATAATGCCCAATAAAATGACGCCGAAGAAGTATACTGAATAGAAAGCACTTTGCTCAATAACTCCCAGAGAAATTCCCATTAAAACAACTGGAAAAACCGAGCGGATATCTGTCTCTTCATAAAATACCTTCCAAACGCTTATAAAGAAAATTAAAACGGGAATTAGTCCCATCATCGGATTGGAGAGCCAGGTTGAGTACTCAGAGTTCTCAAAACTAATTGCTAAAACACCTGCTGCAATTAACGCGGCCCGATTGTTTGCAAAAACTAATTTTGACAAATAATAAATAAGAACTACACCAAAAGCATTGATCGTCCCAAAGGCTATAGCTACAAAATATGGGTCTCCATTAAACAAAACATAAAGAGGACCCAAAATATAATAGTACAAAACTCCATGATATATGGTGTCATTTGTTCCACTAGCCGATGGGCCCTGTATTTTTATGTCTTTGTCAAAGATCATTTGCTGGGATACGAGAGCGTCTCTTGCCTGGTCGTACCAAAAATAGATGTGATTGTCAGATACCAACCAATATCGAAAAAGGATTGCAATGATTACAAGCATCATCAGAGAAGCATGTATTTTTATTTGCTTATTTTTCATACGAAAATTCAAGTAATTATCTAAAATGCAAATCAGTTACCAAGTTTGGATCTACTGGTTCAGACATGGTCTTTTGATCTAGGTGATATTTTTCTAGTACGTAGCCATGCGGATAATCTATAATTTCATCAGGCTCAGTTCTAATTCCAAGCCTATCGGTTTGCCAATAACCTGACGTTGACCACGGATTTTGAGGATCGTCAGCTGACTTAACTAGAACAGTCAGTGGTTTTTTCATGTAAGCGCTAGCATTAATTTTTGGATGCTCCTGCTGATAAAATGTAAATGCATATTTTAGTGGATAGGCAAATTGGTCTTGCGAGTACAAAAAATAGCCAGTGTCAGCCTCAGAAAGGGCTTCTCTTGCAATACTTGAAAGTAGCACCCATGAAGAGCTGTTAAAACTGTCAACTTTGTAACTAAAATTACCAGAGAATTTAAATAAAAGCCAAGCACATAAGAAAAAGAACAACAACTTGGCATGTTTCGAATGACTTGCGGTGATTGAAATCACAAGAAGAAAAATAGTTATGAATGGATCATAATAAAAACTCCATATCGTTCCAGAAAATACCAAGGTTACAATCCACCAACCAAAATATATATAGCCCAACATGAGCCATTCTAACTTAACAGACTTGTTTTGACTTTTAAAGACCGTTATAACAAAGAAAATTAACGCAGCAACATTCAACCAAGGAGCAATATGAAAAACATTACCTCCTGCCAAGAATGCCTGACGAGCCCTCTCAATAATTTTCAATCCGAATGTTTGATTTGAAACTGAGTTAGTTTGCATATAAGTAAGAAGAGATCTCACCTGTAGCCAATCATGTCTAAGATCAAAGAGAAAGAATGTTGCTAATGGTAAAACAAAAAATAATACAGTGTAAATATTTTTAAGTTGTTTGTCTTTGTAACTCTTCACTATAAAAATTGGTAACCAAAGAAGAGCTAATGGCACTGCAAAAGCCATCTGGAATTGGACAAGCAATCCAATTGTCAACCAACCTAAAATTGAAAGTATCTGACTTGGATTCTTGTACCACTGCCACCAGAAGTAAAATGGTACAAAAGCAAGCAAATTAGCAAGGTAGGTATTTGTTGGTCCAGCTGAAGTAGGAATCTCAATGAGTGCAAAACAAATTGCGGCTAGTAAGCTGACAGTAGTATTTTTAGTAGCCTTTTGAATAACAAACCAAAATATGCCGACCGAAGCAACGCCTATTAACCACCAAAACCATCCCATTAACACTGGATCACCACCAACGATAACAAAAGGAATAAGACTTATAAAATACCACAAAGGTCCATGAAAAATTCCGGGCACACTAGACCTTGGACCAATTAAGGAAAGCTGCTTTGTTTCCACCATTTCTCTTATCAATAGTAAATCTCGAGCCACATCAGTGTGTATAAGCACGTCTCCATGCCACAAATGGTTTGAAAGAAGACCAATGCAAAGTACTAAAATTAACACTAAGAAAGTCTGGAGTGCCGAAACTTTCTGACCTAAAAAATTCACTCCTTGATTCTATAGCATTAGACAACAAATAGATAAGTCTTTTTTAATAATTCATTTAAGCGTAACTAATCTTCCTCTTCAACTTCTTCATCAATTTCATCAAAGGGGTTCCGCAAAGAGAGGTGGGAGGTATTTGGGTTCAACCAAAGAAACTGCTTGTGTTCCTTCAGAATTTTTGATATTTCTTTAATTCCCAGCTCGCTATAAGGATTTAAGTCTGTAAGTGCGTGCTCGTCATTCATTTTTACTTAACTGGAGCAATCTAATTCAGACTCTTAAATTAGTCAGTAATCATAAAGACAAATAAGTTGTCATAGCCATCACAAGTATGCATGAGTTATGTATCTAACGAATCTGTTAGAATAAATTTATGAATTCTGCAAGAACCAAATTACAATCTCTTTTTGCTGACAAGCGCGAGATTCGCTTCAAGCCTCAGGAGACTATTATGCGAGCGGGTGATGAAATAACACATCTGTACCTAATTGTATCTGGATACATAGAACAAAGAGGCACTACCCCAGATGGAGAAGAGTTTGTTTTTGCGATTTATGAAGAGGGCGCCATTATCACCATGACCACCTACATGGAAAATAAACACTGTGCGCATGATTTTATCGCCCTTACAGATGTTGTCGTTAAATTAGCCCCAGCTGAGGAGACATTGAATTTGGTTCTAAATGATCAAGAAATACTCACTTATTTCTTCACCAATTTCGCCAAGGCGACTACACAGTGCATGCTAAGAATGGAATCATTGGTTTTTGGAGGAGCTAAGCAAAAAATTGCTGCAATTTTATTTTTGATGGCATCGAAATTTGGAAAAACAGACGAAGACTCTAAAGAGATTGCGATTAATTTTCCCCTAACTCACAAAAAAATTGGCATGATGGCTGGTTTATCTCGCGAAACCGTGAGCGCAGAAATGATGAAGCTTAAAAAAGAAGATATCGTTTATTACTCAAGTGGAAAAGTCAGTATTCTAAACCTAGAAAAACTTTTAGCTTCTTCAGCTCTTAGCCACTACGCTTAACTAACTTTGTTAAGCCAATTCTTGAGCTGTTCATAAATATTCCGAGCCAACTCATAACTTTCGGCAAGAGTTTTTTCAGTGAGCTCATTTCCTCTACCATGAACCAATAAGTTTTTGACTTCTCGTATGGTCTTAATCGCAGTCACTGCCTGAGCAGTGAGTAGTTTCTGGTCTCTGAGTTCATTCAAGACCGTGGTCGGAGATAAATCGCCTTCAATCTTTCCATGACTTAACCCACGTAGAAGCACGCGTAGCTGGCGCTCTATTTCAAAAGAAAGAGCTAGGATATTTTCTGAAATATTTTCATTGTTGTCTGGCACATCCTCTGTTTGAGCCTTATTTAGTTTATAAGTTGAGGGTCGATCGGCTGTGTCTGCACTAATAACTTTGGCCTTATTAAGTTTTTTTATATCTGGATCTTTTTTCTTACCAGAAATACCCCAAAAATTAAACTCTCCGAGCTCGGAAAAAAGAACCAGAAGTAAAATCATCAGGGCGATGGCTACCGTATTGCTCGAGAGTTCAGACCCGGTCTGGGAGCTGAAAAGCGAAATTAACAAAGTAATGACTAAAGCAATTAAAGAAATTTGTTTCATATTCTTGTTTTATTCGGGCTTATTATACACAATCGAAAATCACGGGTACAATAGGATGGATGAACGCAAAACTAAACTGGCGCTTGTGGATGCTGGCCATGCTATTGGGTGTTCTCACCGTTCTCGGAACCTATTTTTTTATAGAAACCGAATCTCCAATTCCCAAACTGATTTCCCCAGTTGTATTAAATGTAGCAAAAATGCTACCAATAAAAACTCAGCCTCAGGTTAGCGGAGATGGTAAAACAGCAATTACCAAGCTTCTAGCGACCCCCGCGTACGAGCCCCACCTTTCTGATTCAGAGCTCCTTACTATGATTCAGTCGCATCGAGCCGAATTAAATTTGGAAGCGCTCAATCTTAACTCCGACCTTGTGAACATTGCAGATATTATCACAGATGAAATTGCTACCAATGTTAGTAACTATGACTCAATTAAGTTTGAAGATATCATCTCTAAAGCCGTAAAGGAAAACAGCTACCTTTATCCCGAGGTGAAGCATCTGAGCGTCGTTGGACCTCTTGAAAATCTTGCTGCTTTTAACGCCATGCTAAGCAATGATCGGCAAAGGGAGCTTCTGGAATCATCAGCGGACAAGCTAATCGGCATTAGCACTCATGAACTGGATGATCCAGACAAAAGTGGCATTATCGTTATTGTGCTCGCTTCTGAACCAAAGAAAAAAGTGGCATTAGCTCCACAGAGTACAGAATATAATTTTCCTCCCATTTCTGATAACGAAGTTCTAGAGGCTCTGAATCGCTATCGTCACGACCACGGCATTCCTCAACTTATCGAGCACCCCATGTTGTGCCAGTATGCCGAAAAGAGAGTCCAGGACCAAGTCGCCTTTGGCGGTCTTGATCATCATGAAGGTTTTAAAAAAGATTTTGAAAATCTTGAGAACTTACCTGAGGCCATCAAGCAGTATCCAGGAGGAAGAATAGGCGAAAATCTGGCATATCAAAACTGTAAAAATATGACAACGGGGGATTCGTTCGTAGCTGAAACAGGAACGGCTCTTATCGAATGGTGTTTTGATTCCTCTACCATGGGGCATAGGGAGGCACAGCTAGACCCCAAATTTACTGCCAGCTGCGTCAGGCACCAGGATGGCTACTTCGTGGTACTATTTGGGGAATAATTATGCCGAGAATCACAAAAAAATCAGTAACTTGTTTTCTGCACCACGGTGAAGATTACCTTTTTATCCATAGAACAAAAAAGGGCAACTCCGTTGATGTCGGTCGCCTAAACGGCATCGGTGGAAAGCTAGAGCTAGGAGAAAACTTTCTCACTTGCGCCATTAGAGAAACCCAGGAAGAAACCGGATACGCCATAACTCCTAAAGATTGTCATTTAGCCGCCGTTGTTTCTCTTGAAGAGGGTTATTTGGAAGACTGGATAATGTGTTTTTTCGTCATCGAAGTGAAATCAAAGGACGTTCCCCTTGGATTAGAGAATGATGAGGGCTCCCTGATGTGGCTTCATAAGGACGAAGTTTTGACTAGCGGATATGAACTTGTTGATGACTTAAATTATTGTTGGGATCAAATTACTGAAGGACCGTGGCCATTTTTCGCGGCCGCCATTCTCAATGAAAATGAAAAAATAACCAACTGGCAACTCACTGGCCCTACAGTCAAGACATAGCTGGTATAATCCCAAGTAGCAACTAGGAAGCGTCGCATAGTGGCCAATTGCACAGGTTTGCTAAATCTGACCGTTTTTCGGTTCGCGGGTTCGAATCCCGCCGCTTCCGCCAAAAATCAAAAATCACTTTAAAGTCGTCACCCCTCTGGACATTTTCACCTCCTTCTCGTCCAAAACAATCTCTTTTGAAATAGGATCAATTGTAGCCTCAACTACTAATCCCGTCTGAACTTCCTCACTAAAATACTGATCGAAAATAAAATTACCAAGACTGTAATAGACCTGTTTTCCCTCAAAGCTCTCGGTCTGTTGAATGACGTGAGGATGTGATCCAATAATAAGGTCTGCTCCGGCAACCATCATTTTCTGAGTCTGAGCTTGGATGACAGCGTTGGCTTCAGTTTCATACTCCAATCCCCAGTGGGTATAGACGAACACCAAGTCAGCCTGAGTTTTCCATAAACGAATATCTTCAAGAGCGGCATTCAGCCCAGGACCTAAAAACTGATTGTAGTTAACAAATGCAACGGAAATGTTTTCATTTTTATAAACAAAAACCTGTGACTGCTTTTCTTCTTTAAAATAGGGCACTTGACCAAACCAATCAATTCCAGCTCCATCTAAGAAATCAACTGTCTGCTTAAAACCATCTTCACCAAAATTATTTATGTGATTATTTCCTAGATTCGTCACCAAATGATGTTTTTTAAGGATAGGAATAATTTCAGGAGAGAAAGTAAAAATATAGTTTCTGGTAGAACCAACCTCACTACCAACCGACAAAGACTCATTATCTGTGATCGGACCCTCGAGATTGCCAACCACTATATCAGCGGCAGACAAATAATTTTGCAACTCAAGTCCCAAGACTGCTTCATAACCATCCGGACTTCTATCCGCTAAAACGCGTATGTCGCGGTCAAACTGCATGTCGCCTACGAAAATAATTTTTAGAGGATCCAACTTTTCTTCTTCTTGGACTTCATCAACTAATTCAGGAACTGATGTCTCGGCGATCTGAACTGGATACCGCTTCTCAGCTTCAAAAATACCGAATCGAGACATTAAAAACAGAGATGTGGCTGAGATGATGAGAAGCAGTGAAAAAAATAAAGCAACATTTTTCAATTTCATATATTCTCAAGTAGTAACTGATAGTATACTAATAAGGTAAAAATAAAGACTTAGTAACTAATGTTCAGATTCAGCAAGCCCTTCTCGATATTCTATACAAAAAAAACTTTCAGTCAGAAGGTTAGAGCTCAGAACAAAAAGTTTGAACCAGAGTTGCGTGAGTTAGTCATTAAAAGAAAAACAGCTTTTTCAATTATAAGTTTCGCCATCGGCACAGTTCTAATCGGAAATTTCGCCTGGCACTTACTCTCTACAAGAATGGGAATCTGGGCCACAGGACTTCTTGGCCTTACCTTATTTGTAGTTGGGGGCGTTCTTCACAGAGAGTTTAGGAAGTAGGGGATTCTAGCGACCCAAAGCCCTACTTAATAACGGGCTGTAGATGAGCATATGGGCGCTCGTCTCGATATCGATTAATAGCCAAAGAAATTATTTTTTCAAGAAAATCTGGATAGCTCAGGCCGTCAATCTCAGCCACTTCTGGCACGCAACGACCTCTGTTAATTGATGGATTGGGATTTAATTCTAAAACGTGAGGATTTCCCGACTGGTCTAACTTAACGTCAACTCGACCATAATCATGGGCCCCAAGAATTAGAAACGTATCAAGAGAAATTTCAGAAATTAGCTTGATAAGCTTAGAACTAACATTTTTTGGTGGTCTCTCAACTATCAAAGTAGGATCGTTATCAAGATTTATATCTTCTCCATACTTATCTTCAAACGTTAAAATGTGCCATCTATCCCGGGAGAATTTGTCATATATGGTTCTATCTAAAGGCAAGACTCTCAAATCGTCATTCTCATTTCCAAGAATTGACACTGCGTATTCATCTCCCGGCAAGTATTCCTCTATTAGAGCAGGCCTCTTGAGCTCATGCAACATATACTCAAGCTGTCTCTTTAGTTCTTTTTCATTAGTCACCACTGATTCTTGAGTTATCCCTATTGAGTCGTCAGAGTTTCCTGGCTTTACTATCAAAGGATAAACAAAATCAGTTCGAAGCTTGTCTGTCATTTCATACATGTAGTCCCATTTAGCAGTGGGAATTTGATGATAAGTAAGTAACTTCTTAACTCGAATTTTGTCAATACAAAACCCTAAAGTAAAGGGGTTTGAACCTGTATAAGGAATCTGCATCGCATCCAAAATGCTAGCAATATGTGGCTCCAATAAGCTTGAGCCATTTATTCTTTCACCAACATTAAAAACTAAATCTATTGGCTGTGTCTGTAGAACAGAAATAGCTTCTGGAAGATTATTAAAGTCTACATAAGTTGTCTTGTAGCCGATCTCATTTAGAGTTTGCTCAATTGTTGTTCCAACAGCTCCAATCTCACTCTCCACAGAGTCTCCGCCGTTGACGACTCTATTACAAGCAATTCCAATATTCAGCTGTCTTTGTTTTTTCTTCGAAGATGCGCGGAGCTTTATCAATCTTGCCTCACCCATGATCGACTGCTGTGAAACTTTAGCTGACTTAAATCTGCTCGAACGTTTTGTCTTGCCAATGACTGATAGACTAGAAAATGGAATAACTTCGAACTGGACTAGCTTCTTGGCCTCTTCTAAATTTTCACTTGCATCAATTGGATTGTCTCCCATGGCAGTCATCCAACCGAGATACTCAAAGCCATCGGGTGGCGCTAGAACAGAATCGCCAACTTCTTTATAAAAATAATATTGATCAACTCTGAGCTCTTTGGGCCAAGATTCAGGCACCGAATAACTTGACAAAATCGCTGATCTTTCAGAAACAAAATTAGTACTAGCCATATATGAAAACGGTTCTTGTGGCTTAACAATTGTGGGAAAATACTCACCCAGAGCGATTTTTACGGCAGAGTCGATCATGTCTACATGCCAAACTTGTTTCGGCAACCAGTAAACTTCATCTCCACCCATTCTCAAATTGACTTCAATAGGAACCGGACCTGTCTTAGAGTACTTAGCCTCAAAGTGAATACAGCCGTCTCTAACCCCAGCTCTCTCTAAAACATTTTCAGCAATACTAAGAAGCTCTTTTTGTTGGCTGTCTGGAAGATTGGACGGGCAAATCATCCCAGATTCAATGAAGTATGGCTCTTGAGTCGAAAGATTGTCTGTAATTGACCAAAACTTGGTCTTTCCATTTTGGATAAGTAGATCAACATCCACCTCATCCCCCTCTATAAACTCCTCCATCAAAAGCTGAATTCCGTCATGCAGAGAAGACTCCGTCTGAACATTAATATTCTGCCTTATATACTTCCAGATTTGGAACACCTCATCAGAATCTTCCGCCTTAACAACGTATGAGCTCATGCTACCAAGGGTTGGCTTAATCACAACTGGAAATTTAAAATTTTCCACTGCTACTTTCAATTCATCCTCAGAATTAACCAAAGTGTGTTTGGGCGTCGCAACACCAATGCTTTCACAAAATTCACGCATCTTGAACTTATTTCTCAAGTTAATTGCGATCTGATGAGGAATGCCAGTTAGATGAAGCTCATCTACTATCTTGGAAGTCAAAAGAACGTCATCCTCCCAGAAAGTTATCACTCCATCGATGCGATTTTTATGGGAATACTTAACCACAGCTTCAACAGCTAATCTATGTGAAAATGTGTCTGCAATTATCCATTCATCCACATATTGAGCGGCCCAATTGATTTCCTTGTTTAGAACAACAATTCTGAGATCTTTTCTGCGCTTCAACTGCTTGAAAATAAATCTTTTATGGTCGTAACCTGTGTTAACTATGAGAAGGGTTTTAATGTTTTGATTCATTAGTTGCCAAGCTCAGCAATTTCTCTCTAAGCTCAGTATGAAAGGTAATTTTACAAGTTTTTTCTAAAGAATATAGTGGGAGATTTTAAAGAATTAGGATACAATGCTCCTGATCTGGAGAGATCATCTGAATGACAACCAACTTCCCAAAATTAGCACTAATCATAGGTTCCATCGCCGTTCTCATTTTTGCCAGTATCTTAGTAAAAACAAAACTTAATCAGGAGAACGAAGATATGGGACAGACAATTTTAAAATCGAAACTAACCGAGATGCAGTATAAAGTCACCCAAGAGGAGGCGACTGAGCCAGCATTTAAGAATGAATATTGGGATAATAAGGAAGACGGAATTTATGTCGACGTTGTCTCTGGCGAACCCTTATTTAGCTCTACTGACAAATATGATTCAAATTCGGGTTGGCCTAGTTTTGTAAAACCAATTGATAAGAAGAGTGTAATTGAAAAAGTTGATAAAAATCTGTTCTCAGAGCGAACCGAAATTAGAAGTGCCACGGCGAACTCTCACCTTGGTCACGTCTTCCCAGACGGACCAACTGACGGAAGTATGGGCGTCGAGCCAACAGGGGAGAGATACTGCATAAACTCCGCGGCCTTGAGATTTGTTCCCAAAGAGAAACTTGCTGAAGAGGGTTATGAAGAGTACCTATCTTTGTTTAACTAAGCTGGAAATTACGAAAATATTATCCCAAGGTCTGAGCACAGATCTTCCCAGATAAGATCGAGGTCTCTTTCTGATCCTGCAAATGACACGTAGCCATATCTAAAAGTGTAAGCATCTTGCGATTGCTCTGAAAGTTTTTTACCTTCTTTCGCCAAAACAACCAAGTCCAGGAGATTATATTTCTTCTTTAAATTCAAAATTTTCTCAACGTTTGGCGCCTTTAATACAAGGGCGTCCTCATCTCTTCTAAAAACTCGAATTCTAGCCTCTCGATTACTTTTGCCCTGAGCCATTCCGCAAGTCCTCCCAAGTGAGGTCTCAATAATCAAGTTAAGGTAGCTAATATTCTTTGCATAATTAATTATTTGGATAAATTGAGCCGAGGGACGAGAGTTACATTCAATAACGATAATTTTTCCATCATCCATTAAGAAAAACTCAATATTTATACAAGCTCTATCTATTCCGGTCATGCTAACAATCGATTCGGCGATTTTTTGCACCTTTCGAGCCATGTCCTCATCTTCAACTGGAGTAACAAATTCGTAGAAACTCGTCTTTGATGAATTGTAAATAGTCTTTGTTATAGCCACTAGCTTGATATTTCCGTCCAATACACAAAAGTCAGCTGTAAATTGATCTGACGAGATATAAGGCTGGATAATTATGATTTGATTGTCTCGCAAACTCTTCTTATAAGAAACGAGCTCCTCTTCTGAGTCTATTCTTTCCGCATTTTTTGATAGAGAACCGCGCGATGGCTTAGCAAAAGCTGGGTAACTAAATGGCAAAACTGGAGCGTCTCCATCAGCTGGGACGCTGACAAACTCAGGAATTGGAATATTCCACTCCTTGGAAAGATTAAGAAAAATCAATTTATCCTGAATCTTTAGGATGGATGACGAGCTTGTTGCCTTCAGGCCGAACTTCTCATTTATTAAAGCTGCAATGAGACTCGGTCTGTCAGACATACCGAAGACAAGATCTATATCTTTTTGATTGGAAGTTAATATTTTTTCAACTCTAGAAATCTCTTCTAGAACTGGTGTTTTCGAGCTCGTGCCAATGAAAATAAAACTAATTTCGGGGAAATAAAAGTCTTTGAAAAGATCCTTGTATCTATCAATACTTGGTGTTAGAACTGCAATTTTTTGCATCTATAGACCTGAAATATCTCTCCTTACTTAGGAGAATTATTAATCCTACATTAGGATTCCTTATTTTGCCAATTACTAATGCTACAATAAGCACTCTGGAGGTGTCGCATAGTGGTCAATTGCACACGCTTGGAAAGCGTGACCGTTTTCGGTCCAAGGGTTCGAATCCCTTCACCTCCGCAAATACTCTCACAACCAGAAACTCACCTCTCGCTCAGAGATGCTAAGATAAAGACCATGAAAGTTAGAAGCGCAACAGAATCTGACAAAAGCGCAGTTTTAGAGTTGCTTGACGAATTTAGATCAGACTGCATTGAACAAATCACTGGTAAACCAGCTGAATCACAAACAGCCCGTGAAGGTGGAGCAGAGATCTTTGAGAAGCTACTGAGCGATTCCGACTACTGTATTCTGCTACTGACCGACTCGGATTCGAAAATTGTTGGAATCATTACAGGCTATCTCTGCCCAATGTTGCGCAGCGGTGAGGTACGCGCTGAAGTTGAAGAATTCTTTGTCAAAAAAAACAGCAGGGGTCATGATAATGCAAAAATGTTAATGGACGTCTTCTTTTCATGGTGTCAATCAAAAAAAGTCACCAAGGTTAACTTAGAATCAGATAATGAATTAAGCAGAGCGCATAATTTTTATAGCAAATATGGTTTTGAGACTAATGCGACGAGATTTATTAAAAAGTTGGAGTATTAGGTATGAAAATAATCTCCCAAAACCAAGCAATCCATGTTGATAAAGAAGAAGGTACTTCGGTTGATTACTACTTATTCCCAGAATATGAAGTTCACTACAACGAGGTTAAGCCAGGAGTAGTTCAACTATGGCATCACCATTCAAATATATCCGAAACATTATTTATTATTGAGGGAGAGATAGAAGCTCACTGGCTAAATAAAGCGAGTATCAAACAGAATCAGCTTGTTAAGAAAGGTGATTTAATTGAAATTGAGAACACACCACACACATTTATTAACTCAAGCAATGGTCTGGCGAGATTTATTGTTTTTAGATTTGTTCCGACTGGAGAAGATAAAAGTGAGATTATTAAGGGAGATAAGGTATTAGATCAACATTTGCAGAAATGAAACAGGTTCTAACTTGGTACACACCCCTCCGCAAGTCAGAACATCAGGTTCAAAGTTTGCTAAAATAAAGACAGGTGTGGGGGACTTAGA
>CAZPFX010000024.1:0-12814 GCA_964586055.1 uncultured Pseudomonadales bacterium
ATCAGAAATGTCTAATACCATAAAGTCAGGATTCGAATTATTAAGCAGAACATATGCGTAATTTGTGGTGAGCTGGATTTTTAAACCCTGGCTATTTCCTGGTATATCTATGGACCCAGCTTGCGTTGGCAAGCTCCAATTACCTCCCAATGACAGAGGTTGTTTAAAATTGGCTAGATACATTGTCAGATCAACTGAGTTGTTCCGAGTTGGAGAAAAGTTCCAGGAAGTTGAAGCAGTTACCTCATATCTATCAGGATCAACTTCAGTAATGCTTATCTCTCTAGAGAAGATGCCGATGCTAGTGGAACTGGGTGTTAGAGACAAGGAGCCGCCAGAGTTGTCAACACCGTATGTACCCGCAGACAAGTTGGACCAATTTTTATTTGCTAGGGCTCTTACTGTCTCAATTCCCTCCTCTGATAACAGAGTTGCTTCGGTTTGATTCTCTCCCAAGCGGTTTGAATTAAAACTATGAAGGACTACGACTATAGCTGTTGAAGATAGAGTGACAAATATGCCGATGGCAACAATTATTTCTATTAAACCAAAGCCAGATTGTTGTTTATCGTTCATACTAATCGATCTGAATTCTTCCAACTGAGTTAACGCTAATTGTGTCGCTGGTTATGTTGGTGCTAATGTTTATTGACGACGGATTTTGTGTTTCTCCCCTTGAGTCAAAAGAAATATCTCCAAGGCCAGAAATTGAGATGGATGAAACAAGATCAAAATCTTCCTTGTAGCTTGGGCTGCTGCAGCTATTCTCATACATTCTGATTTTTTGGCCGATAGCGCAGACTCCCCAGGAAGAATTATTCTTCCCGGCCATGGCATATGACTGAGCTTGTCTAAGACTTCCAATAGTTCTTTCTAAAGCAGTTTGGTGTCTGTTTCTTAGAAGAAAACTTGATAAGAACGGGGTTGAAGAGGCAGCGATAATAGTAATTATTGCTATAACCACTAATAATTCAATAAGGGTGATTCCTCTTTTTAGCTCATCTGAGAAATTATTTTTATGAAATACGGGCAGCATTTGTTAATTCATAAATTGGGCTAATAATAGCTAGAGCGACGAAAGCGACCACCAACCCAATGGTTAAGAGAAGAATTGGCTCAAGAATAGTGGCTAAAGTTTTACTGGCAGTGTCAATTTCATCTTCATAATAATCTGCTAGATAAAGAAGGGTTTCATCAAGCCGTCCAGTTTTCTCACCCACCGTGATCATCTTACCTACGATGCTTGGAAAAGCAGAAAATTCTGATGTAGAAAGAGACTCGCCAATTGGCTTTCCTTTGGCTAATAATTTGCCTATTTTTTTAAGATCATTCTGATAGCTGAGGTTAGACATAGTCATCGCTGTTGTTTCAATGGCGCTGGTGGTGGGAATGCCGCTAGATAGAAGGGTGCCAAAATTCAAAGCAAAACGAGAGATTTGACTGAATTTAATTAGATTGCCAATGATAGGCAGCTTTAGTATTATTCTGTGCCAGTGAGGTTTTACCTTCTTAGTTTTTAAAATTGTCATAATTCCCAAAATTGAAAAAATAAAGCCAACAATGATCAGAACTCCAGAATTTTTCATTAAGGTTGCAAACCACATCAAAACTCTTGTTGATAATGGCAGATCTACGTTTAGGGTATTAAAAAAATCAACAAGTTGAGGCAGAATAAACAGCGAGATAAAACCACCGATAATTGCCGTGGCAAAAAGAACAATCCCAGGATAGATAGTCGCTGCTTGGACTTTTTTCTTGAGTTCATTTTCCTTATTAAGTTGGTCGGCCAAAAATTGCAAGTTTTTCTCTAAGGTCCCTGCTTCTTCACCCACTCCCACCATGCTTAAATAATACTGGTCGAAAATCTTTGGATATTTTCCAAATGCCTTGGTTAAAGACTCGCCATTTTTAATTTGTGACTCGATATCAATTAATACTTTTTTGAATTCCTTAGATTTAGTCTGAGATTGAAGGGTATCAAAAGACTCCGTCAGAGGAATCCCTGCTCGAATCATGATTGATAGATGTTTTGTAAAAAGAAGCTTTTCTGAGAATTTCATATTTATTCTTTTGTCACCCTTAGAACCTCGTCCAGCGTAGTTCTACCAAGCAGAATTTTCTTAAAACCATCCTCAAGCATGGTTGTCATGCCGTTATCAACAGCAATTTCTTGAATCCTTCCAACGTCAGATTTCTCAACAACTGCCTTTTTTAACGCTTCGGTCATAATGAGGATTTCAAAAATTCCGATTCTTCCAGAATATCCTGTCTGATGGCAAACGTCGCAGCCTTCTCCAACATAAGAAGTAATGCTTTCTTTATCTCCAAATAATTTGTTAAGACTGTCAGAGGACAATTTCTTTTCAAGATCATCCCTTGAGAAATTCCTGGAAGCACGGCATTTTTCGCAAATTTTTCTGACTAGCCGCTGGCCAATGATAACGCTCACGGAAGAAGAAACGAGAAATGGCTCCACTCCAAGGTCAAGCAGACGTGGTACGGCGGTGGCTGCATTATTGGTGTGGAGTGTCGATAGAACTAGATGCCCGGTCATAGCAGAGTTTATGGCTATGTCTGCAGTTTCCTCATCTCTTATTTCTCCAACCAGGATAATGTCTGGGTCTTGGCGAACAATAGATCTCAATCCAGTAGAAAAATTCAGATTGGCTTTTTCGTTTACCTGAATCTGATTAATTCTCTCGATATCGTACTCCACGGGATCCTCAATCGTCATGATATTGACATTTTTTTGGTTTAAAACCTGGAGAATGACATAAAGAGTTGTGGTTTTTCCTGAACCAGTTGGCCCTGTTGAAAGAATCATTCCGTGAGGTTTTTGATAGGCGTTTCTAAGCTTGGAAAGATCCTGACTATCTAGTCCCAAGTCCTCCAGAGACATTTGTCTTGCTCTAGCAGAAAGAAGCCTCATGACGATTTTCTCGCCCTCGGTGATTGGCACTAGTGAAACTCTAATATCAATGTCTTCTTTTTTCCCGACTATAGTCGTTGAGTAACTGATTTTTCCATCTTGAGCTGCTTGGTGTTCGTCAGTTCGAAGCTTGGCCAAAACCTTTATGCGAGTGACAATTCTTGGATGCAAATCAACTGGCAATGAGACCACGTCATGTAGAATTCCGTCAATTCTAAATCTAACTAAGGAGCTATCCTCAAGGGGTTCGATGTGAATGTCTGATGATTTATTTTGGTAGGCATAGTCGAAAATCGTATCAACTAGTTTTATTATTGGCGGTTCTACAGTTGATGAACCCTTAGCAAGTGCAATATTTTCGGATATTATTTCACCAAATGCCTTTGCTACGTCTTTTGTATAGAGAGTGAGAGCTTGATCTATATCGCTGCTAGTGGTTAGATAAGCAATGGTTGCCAAGCCCGTCTTTTTGCCAATAAACTCAATAATTTGATTATTGTCATTATCTTCGATTGCAAGGTGAAGTCCTTGATTATCCTGTTTAAAGGCGATCACTCTTTGCTCGCGGGCGACCAACTCAGGAACAATATCTAAAACAGGTTTTGCAATTGTGGTCTGAGATAGATTTACGAAGGGTATATTTAGAAAGTTTGCTTTTAGTTGACAAAGATTTTGCTCGTTTATTAAGCCTTCGCCCACAATTACTTTCTCAATTGATTTTTTTTCTTCGATGGCGATATTCTCAGCATCAGAAAATTGTTGCGTAGTAAGTATGTTTGACCCCAAGACTAGAACTTTTAGTTGTGTGTTTGTTAAAGACATAATATTTTTTTTCGGCTACATCCTTTTTACAACTTCGATCAATCCGTTTTTTATGTCAAGCTTCACTATTCTGCCAACGGTGCCCCCTGTATCCTCACTATCAATCATGATACCAACTTCTCGCAACTTTTTCTTTGCTGCTTCAATGTTGTTGAACCCTATTCCCCTATTATCTCCACTGAGGATTTTAAACATTTTTGCACCGCCAATGATTCTGGCCTTTAGATTATTGATGTCTCCACCCAACTTGTTAATATCATCGACTAGAATATCTATCGCTTCGTCGACATACTTGGCTGATTTATTCATATTTTGTTCGTTTGCTACGGACTTTCTACTTGGAAGCATCGCATGTGCCATGCCGCCTACATTGGTTTTTTCATCAAATAAAATTATTACTAAGCATGAGCCAATTCCACTTGTCTCAAGAACTCCGCTTCCCTTAGAAGTGGCTGCTTCTCCAGTGTTGATTGAAATATTGTTATTCATGACCGGCTAGCTTTCGGTCAGTTGCTTCGATAATATTTTTAGTAGCCTGAGGAGTAAACAGAAAAAGAAACTCTCCTCTGGAGTTGAAACTGGCAATTTCGAAGGTTACTTTTATGATCAGGATTTGATCGGTAAGAGTCCCAATCTCCGCTAAGATGCTGTGCACGAGCGAGGTGTACATATCAGTGGCAATGTCTGGCGGAGATTGCACGACATTTATGTCTAAAAATCTATTAAAGGCCGTGAATGAAGCACCTGACACAATATTCCCCAACTCCCTCAGCGCAGACTTGTCCATTTCTAATAGATTTGAGAAGTTGCTTGCTTCTCCAGTCATTTTTGTGGCTATTTGAGATGCTGTTTCTGGTGAAAAAGTTAACATCATGAAGCCTTCCCCGTCACTCTTCATTTGTAGTAAAACAACACTTTTTGTAGTGTTGGATATCTCTAATCTTCTTGAGGCATCCTCAACCCTCTCAATCATGATCACAGGAATTTCATAATCAATTTGACTGTCAATCATTTTCGTAAAAGCCACCAACCCTTGGCCGACTCCAATATTGATAACCTCTTTTATTTTGTCTTGTTCCGCTGAGTTTAATTGCATATCTTTTTTTAAATTTTAATCCTCGTCTATTAGACTCCAAAGGCTAGCTGGATCTAAAACTAGTACTACTCCGCCCTCGCCGGTAATTGTAAAACCTGATAATCCCTTGATGAATCTAAGTACTGGAACCAGTGGTTTAATAATTATTTCTTGCTCAGAAATAAGAGAGTCAATAGCTATGCCAATGGGGGCGTCTTCGCCCTCCGTAAGAACAATCAGTTGTTCTGCTTTCTTAGCCGGTTCTTCACTCGGGCCAACCTCTTCCTGAGTAGCAAGTTTTTGAAAATCCATTACATTTTTTAATCTGACTAATGGTACGTCTTCGCTATTTAGTACAAATGTTTCTTGATCAGCAATAGTTTTAATTTCTTCATTTGGAATAATTAACGATCTGATGACGCTGGCAAAGGGAATAGCAAACTGGTGGTTATCAACTCTGACCAGCAGGGCCTTGATAATTGCTAGGCTCAGGGGAAGCTCAAGTGAAAATTTGGTACCAGAATCTCCCACGGGTGACTCGACTTGTACACGACCACCAACTTTCTCAGCGAATTCTTTTACAACGCTCAGTCCAACGCCTCTACCTGAAGTCTCGGTGACCGTCTCACTCGTTGAGAATTGAGGATTAAAAAGAAATTTCTGAAGCTGCGTTTTATCATCACTCGTCGAGCTCAGAAGTCCTTTGTTTATTGCAACCTCACTAACTTTTTTCCAGTTTATGCCCGCGCCATCATCTTCGACGCTGATTATTACTTGATCTCTTTCTCGCCTGCATTTAACTATAACCCTGCCTTTTGATGAGATGCCATGATCAACGGCGTTGCGAATTAGGTGAACTAAAGGTTGAGCTAGTTGATCTACGACGGTTCTATCAATCTCTGTATCAGCTCCTTCTACAATAAATTCAACTTCCTTTTCAGTTTTTTGAGCCAGGTCTCTAACCATTCTTGGGAATCTGGCTAGCACTTGTTCTATTGGTACAAGCCTCGCCTGCATAACAAAGTACTGCATTTCTGATACCACTCTGCTCAAATGTTTGACAGTGGAAAATATTTGCTTAGTTTTGTTTTCTTCGAGAGATGCAATTAGTTCAAGCTGCATCTTATCAATAATTAATTCCTCCATTAGATCCATTAGCGAATCGAGACGTTCTACTGGTACTTTTATATGAGAAAGTGGTTTTGATTTTTCTTCCTGGACTACTTTATTTTCAATTACTGGCTGACCTTTCTCATCTCTATTTGATTGAGAAATTCCATCCGTTGTGACTCCAGTTTTATCTTTTAGCTCATTGGCTACCAGACTTGTGTCTGTTTCTGTATTATTTGTTCTAATTGATTCTAAAGATTTATCTATTTCATCTAGGGCGTGGAAGACTTTTTGAATTTGTTCGCTACTAATTACAAGTAAATCATTTCTGGCATAATCGAAAACATCCTCCATTACGTGCATCAAAAATGCTAAGCCAGTGAATCCCATGGCAGCAGAGGAACTTTTCATAGTGTGAGCTGATCTCATTAGCTCATTGAGACATTCTTTATTCTTAGGATCCTTTTCAAGAATAAGCAAGTTTTGATTTAGCTTTAAAACATGTTCATCAGCTTCGACAAGATAGATGTCTTTGAATTTGCTGTTATCCATTTGTTGTAACCTTGTTTATAAAGTATGCGATTTGGTCGGCAGTCATGATGTGGTCGGCTGTTTTTGTCTCGATTAAAGCTCTTGGCATGGAAGCAAGCACGGCTTCACCCAAATCTTGGGCAATAGTTATGCCTCCAGAGGCTTTTATGAATTTTGAACCTAATAGGCCATCGTTCCCCATACCAGTTAGGACTATCCCAAGAGTTTCGGGTCCAAATATTGAGGCTGCGGAACTCATAATTACATCTATCGATGGGTACAATGTATTTTGGACAGGCTCAAGTGACAAGAATATTTTTGTGGTGGTGAGTATTTTTTGCAGATGTGTGTGTGTAGAGCCAGGCGCGACGATTCCTTTCCCGGGCTGAACTTCCATGCCTTCTTTTCCTTCAGAAATATCAATTGGCGATCTGTCATTGAGCCTTTTCGCAAAGTTTGGAGTGAAGCTACCAGGCATATGCTGGGCGATAATCAGACTTGCAGAGAAGTTTGGAGAAAGCTTGCTGACAATATCCTCAACTACAGGTGGACCTCCGGTAGATGAGCCAATGATGACGATTTTAGGTCTAAAATTTGATGAAATATTTAGGTTTTCTGTGGACTTCGGCTTCGATTCTGATTTCCTCGGATGAACCCTTGGTTTTTCATGAAAGAGGGTTCTAATTTTTGTTATCAATTCTATTCCAACTTTGTTTATATCTAGCGATAATTCTCCCGATGGTTTTGTAATGAAGTCGACGGCTCCGGCTCTAAGGCTCTCGAGAGTAGAGTCCGCTCCGTGTATTGTGTAGGCTGAAACCATAATTATGATTGGAGGATGGTTGGTGCTACCAATGATTTTCTCTGTAGCTTCTGCCCCATTTAACTTCGGCATGTTGAAGTCCATGGTTATGACATCGGGGTTTAATTCCATGGCCAGGTTAATCGCTTCCTCGCCGTCTTTTGCTTGGCCAACCACTGTGATATCAGGAGCACCCTCGAGAATTGTTGCAATAAGCTTTCTCATGAAAAAAGAATCATCTGCCACTAGAACTCTAATAGGATTAGATTGAGTCATAAATGATTGTTTACGTATTTACTGCTGATCTAATTTTTGTAGCTATCTCATCAGCAGTGAAAAAAGGTTTTATTAGATAGTCAATAGCACCAATCTCTAAAGCTCTATCGATCATGCTTTTTTGGCCAATGGCTGAGATCATAATTACTTTGGCTCCAAGAGCCTGGAATTCTTTTAGTGTTGTGATTCCGTCTTGCTCTGGCATCAAGATGTCCATCAAGATAATATCTGCTGGATCTTTCTTATATTTTTCTACTGCTTGGATGCCATTGCTGGCACAGTGAATCATTTTAAATCCCGCTTCCTTGAGAAATCCGACGATAAAATGACGCATAAACTCTGAGTCGTCTACGACGAGAATTGAAATCTGATCGTCAATCATTGCTTCCCTGAAATAGGTTTCCACTGAAAGTCATGAAAAGTGAGAAGCTTAAATTCAAAACTTCAATGCTATAAGCTTCTTCTAGAAATACAACCAGATTCTCATTTGGAATTTCCATATCCTTTACAAATCTCATCATGGATTCTGCATCTGCCACTTTCGGAGCTTGAAGTAACAAAATATCTGATACAGATTTTGCTAGATGAGTGAGAAAACCATTGATAATAATGTTGAAAAATTCTCCTATGACCTGATCTCCCATTTCAAGAGCTAAGTTCTTCCCGCCAGTGCCTTTTTCAATTAGCTTGATTAGCGCGAGAGTGTCATCTCTCTTCATTGAAAGTATGGCTAATCCTGGGGCCTTGGCTTTGATTTTGCTGAAAATGAAGATAGTTCCGGGAATTTTGGATAGTTCGAGAATATGTTCTTGCAAAGTTCCAGAAGAGATAACTGACACATTCATGTCTTCAAGACTTGGTTTTTTAACAAATAACTTTTCCAGAGAGCCCTCAATTTGATCAAGACTAGCTTTAAAAACGCTTGATACCTGGGTGGAAGATAGCGAAGTGCCAACATGTTTTTTTATAATTTCAGGATCTTTTATTATTGGAGATTTCGTACCGATATCGCTTGACTCGATAATTTCACTAGCTCTAATGACTATGTCTCTTGGTAGTTGTTTAATTTTGTTAAAAATCTCTGCTGCACCCAGTGACATAAGTTTCTTTTTATCACTCTCGCTCTCAAGAGCAGAAACTATCATTACTGGGATGTTCTTTGTCTCATCATTCTCTTTTAACTCTTTTAGGACCTGAAAACCATCTTTATTTGGGAGAATTATGTCAAGAAAAATAGCGTCGGGTTTTGTTTTTATGGCCTGAGATACGCCGCTTTCTCCGTCAGTCGCAAACTCAACCCGCATGTTGTGCTGGGCTAGCTCAGCTTTGTAAAATTCTAGAAAAAACTTGTCATCATCGATGATCAGTACCGTTGGATTTATTCTCATATTAAACTATTCCAAATTTTCTTTTTCAGGCTGAAAAAATATTTTATTAAAGACAATATAGAGACTGGCTTGGATGAGGCTTTGGCCAATAGTGATCTCAGATTTGAACAGAAGACCCTCGCTGCTTTCATTCTCATCAATCTTTGTCGAGTTTAATAGAATATCTTTAAGTCTTGTTGCCGTGATCATGTTTGGTACGCTTAGTCCGACCTCGATATCGACTGCTTCTGCCAGCGCAGTCATATAAGAGTTTGAAAGAATATTTAAAGTTTCCTTTAGGGCGGATCTATCAATAGATTTCATTATTCCTGTTGTGCCAACTGGAAGCTGGTTTAAGAGGTCGACTAGGGCAAGAGCTCCTTCTCTTGAAAGTAATAGAATTGAAATTCCCGGAGTTGGTTTCGCGTCAATGAATTGAGAGTATATGACTACTGCGTGCTCATCGTTTGGATTTACTTTTTCTAGAATTTCAGACAAAGGAAGTTTAGCAACTGATGAGGTATCGACGCTTGTTGATATCCCAGACAATCTCTCGAATGCTTCTGCAACTTTCTTTGAGCCCTCATTTGCTGCCTGTGCCAATTGTTCTTGTGTGTAGCTCATTTAGTTTTTTTCCTCTTCTTTAGTATTTGTTTGTTCATTAGCAAGTTGCTGTCCTATTTCAAATATCTCATCGTTCTCTAGAATTTTGGTCAAATTCAAGAGAATTAACAATCTGGATCCTTCTGGTATCTTTTCAGAATCCGTTTCGTCGCCCTCATTAGCTCCGATTGGTATGACTCCTTTAAGATAGTCAATGTTTACTTTATGAGCTAGTACGGACGGAGGAGGCTGAATTTTTTCCTGGGTAACTTTAATGATCTCTGTAACTTTGTCTACTAAAATTCCAAATGTATTTTCCCCTGATTGTGTAACAATTATGTGTGAGTGTTTAGATACCTCACTTTCAAGAGCAAATTTTTTCTCTAGGTCTACAATAACTACCATCTTGCCGCGCAAATTTATAATACCGCCGATAAAATTAGGAACATTTGGAAGGGGGGTTACTTCTGGAGTTAAGATTATCTCTTGTAGCTCAGATATCTCTACTGCGTACTCTTCTCCATGCAGCTCAAAGACAACTACTTGAATAGTCTCAGCACTTTCCACAGCTTGATCTTGATTTTCAGTCATGAATTATCCAAGAGCGCTTTTTATAGTCTCGAGCACTTTCTCACCTTCGAATGGTTTGACCACATACCCGAATGCTCCTAAGTTTTTAGCTTCCTCGATCATGGCATCTTGACCGACTGCTGAAACAACAATAACTTTTGTTGTATTTCCTAACTCTTTGAGTTTTGAAAGAACTCCAATGCCCTCTAACTCAGGCATAATCATGTCAAGTAAAACTAAATCTGGACTTTCCTTTTCAATTAGCTCTAGAGCTTGATTTCCGTTTTCAGCTTCTAGAAAATCAGAGAAACCAGCCTCTGTAAGTATATCCATTAGAACTTTTCGCATAAAAGCTGAATCGTCCGCTAAAAGAATTTTTGCCTGTGTGTTCATTTAATGCTTCCCTTTATTAATTAATTACTATTTTCCTCAAGTTTCGAATCCTCGACTCGGTGCACTATCGGACCGTTATTATGAGTCTCAGCCGTTGACTGGTGACTGTTTTCATCACTCATGTGGACGTGCTCAGCCACCTCAACTTTTTCAACTTTGTGCGACAGTTCCTCATGATCTAAGTTTGGTTTTTCAACATGAAAAACGTGATTCTTTGGAGCTTCTTTTTGAGGTTCGGCAGGATTGATTTCTGCGGCCTTGGTGGCTACTTTGTGAAGAACATTTTTTATTTCTCTTTTAACTTCCCCAGCCAAGCTTCTGACATTTTCAGCTAGGCCTTGGAGTTGTTGTGCTGAGGCTGCTACTTGCTGATTTGCTGCTGACTGTTGTTGTGTAGACACAGATAGCTGTTGAGCTCCAGATGAGTTTTGCTCGGCCACAGCCGCAATGGAATCCATTGTTTTGGCTACCTGCTGAATAGCAGCGGCTTGCTGTTGGATTGCAGCTGAAATTTCCTGAGTCTTAGAAGTACTTTGCTGTATCGAAGCCGCGATGCTTTGAACCCCCGATAGGGTCTCATCGATAACCTTAGAGCCCTCTTCGATGGATTTATTTCCATCATCAACAGTAGTGACTGTCTCGTCAATAGAAGTCATCATGTCTTTGATCATTGCTTGGATTTCTTCGGTAGCTGCGCCAGAGCTTTCGGCAAGTTTTCGAACCTCGTCCGCAACTACGGCAAATCCTCTGCCAGCATCACCTGCTCTTGCTGCCTCTATGGCAGCGTTTAGCGCAAGTAAATTTGTTTGTTTAGCAATTCCACCAATGGTGTTCACAATCTCAACAATTGACTGAGATTTATCGGCGAGATTTTTAACAGAGCCAGAGGTGTTTGAGATAACAGACTTAATGTTCGCAAGGTTTTGTTGTGAAGTTTCTCCGTTCTTACTTGCGCTCTGAGCCAGTTGAGCTACCTGACTAGATGTGCTAGAAACTTCCTGTGCTGACGCTGACATTTGTTGGACAGCGGTCGCCATAGAAGAAATAGATTGACTAACCTCTTCAGACTGTCTTGATTGTTGGCTTGCTCCTGTCGCCAACTGCTGAGCTATGGAGGCGTTCTGCTGGGATGCGGCTGAGGCTTGCTGAGACGATGAAGAAAGTTGTGTAGCAGCACTTGTTATCTGTTCAATAACATCTCTAAGAGGTCTTTTAACAAACTCTCCAGTAGATTTTGAGGCATACCATGAGAGCAGCGCGACCACTACTGATATTATTAAGCCGAGTAAAACGACAAAGATTCTTAGTTGGTTAATTTCAGCAAAAGCTTCGCTTGTATCTATTTCTCCCACAATCATCCAGTGAAGTGCATCAATCTTTTCTCTGTAGTGAGCTCTATTGACCATATTTGATGAGCCAAATTCGTGAACGGCTGCAATAACTTCATGTCCCAGATAGTCTTCATGAACAAGACTCAGATCTTGATGAGTTTTCTGAAGTTGTCTAACGCCTTCTGTATCAACAACTCGATTAAAAGCTGTACCAGCCTCAAAACGAGAATCTGTCAGCATTACTTGATCAGAATTCAACAAGTAGACTTCTCCAGTTTCTCCAAGTTTGGTACTGTCAAGAATTTGATTTAAATAGTCGATATTCATCTCTAACTGTAAAACAGCGATTGTTGCGCCCCGCTGGTTCTTAATAGGTGTAGATATGACTTGGGTTACTTTATCTGTATCAGGTGACAGCTCAATTTCGCCAAGAAATATATTCTTCATTCCTTGCGAGAACCAAGCGCTTTGAGACTCATTTATATTTGAGGAGCCATATGTAGAAACAAATACGTCTCCATTTTTATCAGCAATCATGATGTCTGCAAATATCCCATTGCCATCTGCTTCATCACCGTAGTGAGTAGCGAAATCAGCAAGCATCCCTTTAAGTGCAGCTGTAGCGGAAGATTTATCATCTGAACTTAAGTTTTTTTCGGTGCTCGTTGCTTGCTCGGTAAGTTTGACTAGTTCTGGTAGAGAGGCCAGGAATTCAGCATTGCTCATCTGAGTTTCGATTTGTTTAACAATTGCGCTTTCACTTTGTTCAACGTTGCTATTTATTTCTTCAAAAATAACTTTTTGGAGAGCATTTTGAGCAGAGAAAAAACTGATCGTCGCGACTATTGCTGCTGGTACAAGGGAAACCAATAGAAACCAGGAGACGAAGCGTCCGGTAAGAGTCGAGGTGATTTTTTTGAACGGATTCATGAGGCAGCTTTAAATAACTAAGGGTCTTGTAACCTTTAGAGCGACAACGGGTCAGATTTTAAGTTGTCCAAAAGT
>CAZPFX010000025.1:0-11449 GCA_964586055.1 uncultured Pseudomonadales bacterium
GCATAAAAACATTATGAAAAAAGCCGTTTACACAAGATTGTTGACAGACCCTAATGAGGGTTTTGGATGATCGCGGTGCGGCGGAGGTGGGGTAAAGAATAGATCCTGTATACTGCCAACCATGAATTCATTAGAGAAGCTAGGTAGGCCAGTTAATAGGTTTCTTCAGCAAATTGCGGAAAGTCGTTTTCCAGATTTAAAACAACCCGATGGTCATTCTGCTTTTTTACTTTTGCAGGCAGGGAAAAGAGAGAAGGCGGAGGCCGCAATTGCAAAAGTACTTAGGGAGAAGAACTGGTATGCGCTTAGGAATAAGAAAGAATTTCTTTTTTATGACAGCATTATAAAACTAATGCTCCTACTTGGCTTACCGATTAATCCTGAGCTATTAAAATCAGTAAAAGAAGCGATCACAAATTCATTTTCTAAAGAAAGCTTGGTACGCGTTACAACATCATCTGGGGATCTCTCTTTATTGGAGGCGATCTGCGCCATCCCGAATACCACGATATACATCTGGACTGAGGGAAATAAGGAATTTCAAGAAATAAAATTGGAAAGAACGGGAGCAGCTAACATAGTGGAAAATGCTAAGGGCAAAATCCATATTGCAAAAGATAAAGTTTTAGCTCTAGTAGAAATTCTTTCAGCTGTTTTTGATGATGAAGCAACAATCTTATTTGGAGCTGATGACAAGCTGAAGAATATAAGAGATTTAAAAAAGAATCTTTCTGATGGAATCGAAAACTTAGGTCAAATATGCTGCGTTCAAATACAATCTCCTAGAACAAATGGGGAAGAGAAAACACATTCACCACAAGCGTTCTATGATCTAGTTCTCGAATCAAGAAATGCCAACGCTGATGCCAAGATAGTTGTTGTTCTCGACTTTGATGGAGTGGTTTGTGACACCGATGGCGCTTTGCAGGGTGAGGGAACTATGAGGTTGTTAAATCTGTTGAATGTAGGCGCGGCGAAGGTGGAGTAGTAAATCTGGCACGAAAAGTGGCACGATTTTGGCATGATATAATTGGAATATGTATCAACCAAAGTTCACGATTACACCAAAAATTAACTCTCAGATCGCTGAAATAGAGCGGTTGAAGTTTGTAGTTGGGCAAGCAGCTATTTTGCCAGAATTGGCCGTGCAATTACGCTTTAGAGCCACGGTTGAGGCCGTTCATAGCTCGACATCCATCGAAGGGAATCCACTCAGCGAGCTGCAAGTGCGAAAAATGCTGCAAGGAAAAATTATTACGGCGCCAGACTATGCTATTCAGGAAGTTTTAAATTATAAGAGGGGTCTTGACTGGGTCGGTAAAAAAAACAGATTCAAGAGTGATTTGACCGCAGAAGAAATCTTGGAGTTGCATAAAATAGTCACAGATAAATTGTTGCCACAGGAAAAATCAGGGTCTTGGCGACCAGGAGACGTCTACGTCATAGATGAAATCCGAGGTCAAGAAATTATCCAGTACACCGGGCTGGAGGCGAAGCGCGTGCCGGGGCTGGTGAAAAGCTTCCTAAAATGGATTTCTGTTCAGCTCGAGGAGTCACTTCATCCAGTTTTAGCAGCCGGGTTGGCACATTTTCTGTTCGTTTCAATTCATCCGTTTTCTGATGGAAATGGCAGAGCGACTCGACTCCTGACTTATTATTTTCTCAAAAAATGGGGTTATGATTTTCGAGATTCACTCTCACTAGATGGCTACTACCTGCAGAATCGCCAAGCCTATTACGACTCTCTCAGTCTCGGAGCTACTTTTGATGATCGCATTGAGGCCGACTTAACACCTTTTCTTAGCTTCTTTGTTCGGGGTTTTCTAGAAACTGCAACTAATCTAAGCCAGTACATTAAACTTGGTAAGCCAATTAAGAATGGAGGCAAGCCAGTAAGACTAGACGCTGATGAAATGGCCATTTTAGATTATGTTTATCAGTTTGGATCTATCTCGATTGGTGAAGTGATAGAAATTTTATCTCTGCCAAAGAGAACATCTCAGCGACGAATCATGGCGTTAGTTGATAAAAATGTGTTGAGAGTCGTTGGAAAAGGGCCGGCGGTGAGGTATGAGCTTAAACGGTAATTTGTATCTTGAGTCTTTGTTCTAGTTTTTCTTTCATTAAAGCAGTTGTTTCACCAGCTACGTGAACCTCAAATACAGGAATTTTTTTATTTCTGGCTTTATTAATAGCCAGACTTAAGTCGCCAGGGCTAGATAAAGTACTACTGCTTGAGCATATAACGAGATCGTAATCTCCTGATTCGATCATCTCTTCGGCTTTTACAACTGTTGTTGGAGAACTATCCGGAGTACTTATCCCATATTTAGATATGACTTCTTTTACGACTCCTGGGTATGTGAATCAAGTCCGATAATGAGTACATTAATGGGGCGTGAGACGAGTGTCTCTTTGGGAGGGGTAGCTGGTTTAAATAGTCCCATTTCAGATCTGGGTATGCTTGCCATAATATCGAAATTATAATGAATATCGTCTTATAGTCAATACTATAAACAATTTCTGGTAGTCATATTGAAGATGATGAGAATTATTTTCATTGCTCGTAACTGTATAATCCCACCCATGTCTCAAAGACGTCGCAAAAAACTCACAAACCCTATCGCTTACTGGAATGGCAAAAAGGAGTGGAACGGTTCTTGTTGATAGGCAGGAGCTGATGATGTGGATTTTGGAGTTTGGGGGCGGGTGAACTCGCCAAACTTTCGAGTAGATTTGATTTTGCAATCTGTGTATAATTTTCCCCATAAGGAATCTGAATATGACGACACCTGAAACACAACAAAATAGGGTAGAAGATGGTGATTCCCAGAATAGAGCTAAGAAAGCGATGGGTATACTTAATCGGCTTCTTAATCCAAAATTCGATGCAGTAGAGTATGCAGAAAATGAGTATGAGGCATCCTTAGAAAGAAGTAAGCCAGAGCTTGTTGATGATCCAGAGCCTCATGACGCAGGTCAAGAGACCTTGAGTGATGACGAACTTTTTATTCGAGAGGATCAGCGAGCGTTGAATGAGTTTCTCAATTCTACTGGTAAGGTTTTAGAGGGTTCCACAGATTTTCTTATTCCCAGTGCGCGCATGCAGTACGACAGAGCGCCAGAAGCTGGAATTACTCGTTATCTTATTGCTGAAAGGCTGGATAGCGAGGGAAAAGATGGTCGACTAGAGTCTCCAGCAGATCCTATTGACTGGAGTGAGCTTCGTCTAACAGCGAGGACAGCATTAGTTCGTCGGTTGGGAGATCTTGAGCTTCATCATCTCATTAAGTCGATGCCATCGATAGACTATCACCAGATGGGTTCTGAACTACTTAAAGCCTACCCAAGCTTGGGAGCTAATTATAAAGGTCCGAGCCCAATGAACTCGCATATGTATGCGCTCAGTGGCGCGTATACAGATCGTGATGTTCCGTTAAGAGAGCTTGGCTCTGATCTAGATAACAATGAAAAGAGACAAACACTCGAAGAGACAAGAGAAGTGTTTGTGGGAGGGTTTAATTTAGTCTTTCGATACTTTTTGAATAATGGTGATATTGCCGGAGCACTTGACCATTATGATTATTACAAGAACCACATTAAGGTGGATGATATTGATACTTCACATTTGTCAGAGGAGTATTTCTTACTAGTATATTCTGGGCTTATTGAGAGATCACCTTCAAGTGCAGCTGATTTAGCAAGGTCGTTGAAAAAGAGCGGAGTTGATTTGTATACTGTCGGTTCTAAAGATCGTTCTGATGCCGTGAGATTGTGGCAATCAAGAGAGCAAGTCGGTCAGGAGGCTGAGATGCTTCAACTTTTTAGGTTTGTTAAGAGCTTTTTGGATAAAGGAGAAATTCCTGTTATAGGAACTAAGGAAAGTGCAGAGCTTGGCAGAGTTGAGTCAGGTTTACAGAGTCTCAAGTATTTCTTTGGTGGGTCTGAAAATGATTCTGAAAGACTTGACAGATCATTGCTTATTGATACATGCATTTTTGCAATTAATACTATTCGATATCATCAAGATTCTTTTAAAAACAACGACTCGTTGCTTGCTTATGTAAAAGAAATGTGGAAAGAAGGCTTGGAGCCAGCAAATAGATATATCAGAAAATATCTAAAGTAGATCTAAATTGTAGGAAACCCTCTACAAATACCTCCACCACAGCACCCCAAAAGTCACCAAACTATTAATAAGAATGATCGGCATGGCGAGTTTTAGATAATGACCGAAGCTGGTTTTGTAGCCTTCTTTTTCCGCTTGGCCAAAAATAATGACGTTGCAGGCCGCAGCGATGGGGGAGCCAGCGCCACCGATACTGGTGCCAAGATTTAGAGCCCACCATAAAGGATAGACAGAGATGCCGGCTGCTTGCATGGCCTGAATGGCGCCAACCATGGTGATGTTGTATGGGACGTTATCGATGAAAGTTGACAAGAGCGCGGAACCGGTAGCGATCAGAAATGCCAAGACTACGTCGCTACCATGCGAGAGGGTGACCAAGCTTCTGCCCAACAGTTCAATGACTTGGGTGAACTCCAGCGCGCCAACGACGACAAAAAGACCCATAAAGAAAAAGATGATTTCCCAGTCGATTAATTGCTTAAAAACCACGTGTGGCTTGCGGTGAAATAAAAGCATAGCGAAGAATGCAGAACCGAGGGCGATGGTCGCATTGTCTAAAGTAATACCAGTTTTACTAAAAATATATTCTTTTGAGATCATCAGAATGATCGCGAGAACAAGAATTGGGGTGCCACGGTAGAGCACCCTCATATTTTTCAAAGCAGAGGCTGGCTTGTAGAGAGCGACGTCAGATTTTTTTACTTTGACTTTAGAGAGAGGTTTTCTGAAAATAATCAAAGAATAAATTGTCGTGATTACTGATAATAAAAGCACGATTAGGCCAGAATTACTGAGCACTTCCATGAAACCTAATCCCACTGTTTTCGCCTGGTAATAGGTGGTCGGGTCGGAAATTGGAGTCATAGCACCGCCTAAATTTGCCATCATAACTAGGATAAAAAGATAAGGTAGATAAGGAAGTTTCAGCGAGCGTACCAAGATTAGGACGATGGGAGTGATGATGAGGACGGCGGGAATGTTTGAGAAAAAGGCTGTCATAAATAGGGTGAGATAGCCGATGACGATGAGGAGGAGGTGGGGGTTGCCGCGGACTTTTTTGACCAGCCAAATGGCCATGGCTTCAAAGAGGCCGGAGTCGCGGACGATGCCGACCAGCATCATCATGCCGATGACGAAAAAGAGGATATCTAAATTGTGGCTGATGAAGCTGAAAGCGTTTTCTTGGGAGGTGTGGCTGGCAGTTTTAAAAACCTGCATGAGGATAAGGAAGACGGCGCCGAGCATCGAGACGATGACTTTATTGAGTTTTTCGCTGATGAGGTAGTAATAAACGATCGAGAGAACCGCGAGTGAGAGGAGGGAGAAGAAGGACAGGCCGAGGTCTAGCATAGGCAGTTAAAAGTATCCTTTGAGGCGCATGCCATAGGCAAGGGCTTTTTTAATTTCGCTTCTGGTGATGATGCCGACGAGTTTGTTTTTTTCAATGACGGGGACAATGTAGAGGTCGTTTTTTAGAAAATCAGCGGTGACGGCCATGATGTTGTCGTGAAGGCCGACGGTGACGAAGTCGCGGCGCATATGTTTCGAGACGGGGTCATTCTCAATGGCTTCGCAACTTTCGGTAAAAAAGCCGCGCCTATACATGGCGGATGCCATCTGGACGTTGTTCTTAAATTGCCTCGGGATAGTGGCACCGGCGATGTCTTGGATGGCGAGGACGCCGACGACTTTTGAGTCTTTGTCGATGACGACGAGGCCGTTAATCTTTCTGTGGATGATGGTGCTTAATGCATCGCGAATGGAAACGTCTTCGCGGATGGTGACTGGATCCGGGTGGTAGAGTTCGTGAATGAGCATGTGTTTAGTTTACTGGAAAAGGGAGAGGTGTGGCAATCGACATATTTTTATAAATTCAGCGGTTTGTAATCGACGTATTCGTGTAAATTCAGCGGTTGAAAAAATCACCTACAATGTATATACTAAGTAGTATGAACACAGTAATTAGTCTAAGAATCGATAAACAATTAAAGACCTCAGCTCAAGAGGTGGCCGAGAGCGCAGGTCTCAAACTTGGCACGCTTATCAATGCCTATCTGCGTCAAGTTGTAGCTTCTCGTCACATTTCCTTGTACGCGCCAGAACAAATGACCCCTAAGCTTGAATCACTAATCGCAGATGTTGAAAGTGAGATTGCTGATGGCAAAGTTAGCAAAGAATTTGATACTGCTGATGCATTTTTAGCTGACTTAAAAAAATAAAATAACTATGAGAATTCGTTATTCTTCTCGATTTAAGAAACAATACAAAAAACTGCCTAAAAAATTTCAAGAGCAATTTGATGAGCGCTTACAGACTTTTCTCTCTGATCCACTTAGTCCGAGACTTCGCATTCATCCACTCAAAGGAAAATTTTTGGGGTATTGGAGCATGAGTGTGAATGGAGACCTGAGGGCAATTTATCAAAGAATCGGAGATGAGCTAACTCTGTTTGTACTTATTGGAACCCATAGCGAGCTGTATGGGTGAGGTTTTTTGATATCTCCACATCTTGACTGTATAATCACAGATCTTGTTTTTTAAATAGGAATGAGTGCTGACACATTGATATGCAAGATTGGTTGGAAATACTTACTGAAGTTTTAGCTGAAATCGGGCTAGATGGGCTCGATTTAGTAGATGCAGAAAAATTAGCTGGTGGAGTTGTTTCGCTAGTTATTTCTGCAAAACGTAATGGTCAGCCTATTGTTATAAAGCACACGCTTGATAATATTCCTGTGGCCGGGCCCTTTAGTTTTCCAGATCAAACAAGTCTTCTTTCGGTGGCACCGCATACACATGCGCTTGATGGCTTGATTTTGTCTCATCTTCAGGATTTAGACATCGTTGTGCCAAGCCTGCTTCATTTTTCTCCTGAAAAAAGAGTCACTGTCATGAGTGATTTTCGAGAAAATGGCTATGGATTGCTACAAGATCAGCTTGTGAATGGAGAATTATCAAAAAAATCAGCATTAGAGATTGGTAGGGCGCTGGCAAAACTCACGATGATTTTCAGTCAGTTGCCTGAGAATATAGATCAAGTTGAAGATTCCACAATCCAAGCGAGAGAAAGATTAGAAGAACTTCATGGTTTTTTGCGACCCCAGCTGGATCTTTACAGAAAAATTGAAAGAAAATTTTTAGCAGGTAAGCATCTTATTTATACAGACGGCCATCCAAAGAATTTGGCTTTGCACGCGGAAGATGGAAGCATCATGATTTTTGATTTTGGGAGAAGTATTGTTGCTGATCCCCAGTTTGTGGCACCAAACTTTGCAGCACATATTGGCCTCGCAGTTTTGGGAGGATGTTTTAGAGATGCGAGAGATGGAATTTCGTATATTCAAGAATTTATTACTGCCTATAACAGCGAGGCGCAAGCTGAATACAAAATAGACGAAGGGTGGTTTGTGACTTATTTTATGGCTGAGATTCTTCACAGGGGACTGTCTGGAAGATGGATTGATGGTAGGATTTTCAGTACTGCTACGCAGCAGGAAGTTGAAAAAGCTGTTCACGCTTTCGCAATCGATGTTTTTAGACCACAGGGAAATGAGTCAATTACAACTATAGATGATTTGCTTAGCTCGCTTTCAAAATACTCGAAGCTAATTCAGAGTGGTTTCTTTTCTCTGAGTGTTGATGAAGCGCTTGAGATTATGAAATGAAGTTGGCTTTCTCGCATTAGAAATTTCAAGAGCAATTTGATGAGCGCTTACAGACTTTTCTCTCTGATCCACTTAGTCCGAGACTTCGCATTCATCCACTCAAAGGAAAATTTTTTGGGGTATTGGAGCATGAGTGTGAATGGAGACCTGAGGGCTATTTATCAGAGAGTTGGCGAAGAACTTGTCATTTTTGCTTTGATTGGCACTCATAGTGAATTGTATGGGTAAACAGAGAAATTCTTACAAATTAGCGCTACTCAACCATATGCATTAATACAAATACGTCTGTTTGAACACATTCAAATCATCCTCCACCTAGACAACCCGCTCTCGAGTTGGGATAGTAGAAGTCTATGACAAATACCTCTCCCAAAGAATTAGCAGCTGCCGTTCAGTTTGGTTCCCCTCGTGAAGTGCGAGAGGCGAGGCTAGAGCTCTATACACAGGCTACTCAGGCAGGAATTCGTTTGGCTTCGATTCAAGAGCTTTATATGGCTCGTGCAAGAGGAGAGCACCAGACAAAATTCAGTGTTCCAGCCCTGAATATTCGCGGGACTAGTTTTTTTATCATGCGAGCGATTTTCAGAGCTGCGAAAAGGCAAGATGCCGGCGCCTTTATTTTCGAACTCGCCAGATCAGAAATGGGCTACACAAAACAATCCCCAGAAGAGTATGTGGCTATGGTTTTAGCCGCAGCTTTAGCAGAAAAGTGGACGGGACCAGTCTTTGTTCAGGGGGATCATTTCCAGGCAAAAGCAGCGCGTTCTGGCGTTGCAAAGGTTGGCGAAATCGAATCGATTAAAAAACTCATTGATTCATCCTTGGCAGCGGGAATTCTGAATATAGATATTGATATGTCGACCTTAGTTGACTTGGAAAAGGTGACAGTAGAAGATCAACAAGTCCCGAACGTGCGCTTTACCAACGAACTTCAGGACTTTATTAGAGAGCGCGAACAAAAAGGTATCGTCACTTCAGTTGGCGGCGAGCTTGGTCACATTGGCGGTACGAACTCGACGAAGGAAGAGTGCGAAGTTTTCCTTTCCCAGGTTCCGGGTCTGAGTAAACTTAGTATCCAAACAGGCACACAGCACGGCGGGGTTGTTTCTGAAGATGGCACGGTCCAGAAGATGACGGTCGATTTTTCCCTTCACAAAGAACTATCTGGATTTATCCGTGAGAAATTTGGTCTGGCTGGCACGGTCCAGCACGGAGCCTCGACCCTGCAGGATGAGGCCTTCCACATTTTGCCAGAGTCGGAGGCGGTCGAGGTGCATCTCGCGACCGGCATCCAGAACATGATTTTCGATCACCCGGCTTTCCCAGAGAATTTGCTCTTGGCGATGTATGGTTTTGTTGATGAAAAATATGGCAATGAGCGTGGCAAAATGACTGAGGCGCAGTTCCACTACCGAATGAGAAAAAATGGCTGGGGAGAGTTTAAGAGAGAGCTTTGGGAAATGCCAGAATCTGTCTCTGAGACACTCTCAAATGTGGTCGAAGAGTGGATGACGAGAATGTTTGGCTGGCTCGAGACGACGGGAACCAAGGGATTAGTAAATAAAACGATTAGGCATCCAGCCTTTGAGCCAATGATACGCTCTGAAAAAACCGAGGTCAGTGCTGAGGAGACGAAGGGGTTGGGAGATTAATAGATTACTATATCCTTACGATCTAAAACTTTACAAGCCTCGAGCGCATTTATTTGATATCGCTTTGCAAGCGCCCTAATTCTTTTGCCATCAGAGATTGAGAGATATTCATTCTGAATACCAAGGGCAACAATATTCTCTAGAGAGGCTAGGTTCATTCTAGGTCTGAGATAATTTTCTGCATCGGAGACAATTGGTTTTATTATTTCTAATAAAACTGGGTGTGAGTCTCTCATAGTTGTATTAATTGGAAGACGAAATTCATCCTCATTGTATTCCACACCACCCAATAACCGCACTCTGTTTAGAAAACGGATTGCTCGTTGGAATTCATCATTTTTTGCATTTTCTCTTTGCTTCTTGCGCCACCACTCCTCATCTCCTGGCTCAGTACGACTCCAATCGTGGTACTTCATAAAGATTGAATTGATTCTTCTTGCTCTTTGCAAATCTGGGGAATCTGGAATGCGTTCAAGCAAAACTTTTCCACCACTTGCTGCTATAGCGTTGGGAAAGTTATTCGGCAACAATAAATGCAATATTTTATGCATGTAAAACTGAGCTTTTGAGTACTCGGGAATAGCAAGTACTTCATTTTCTTTAGAATGATACTCAACAACAACTTTATTTTCTCCTACTGCGGTTGCTGTTTTTTCTCTTCCACGGCCTATCTCGTCTCCGATGCCGCCATGAGAACTTAGGAAAAGTGAGTGTCTGTTTTCGTTTGTGCGCATCATCTCAAATAATAATAGCAGGCTTGGCAGATGGTTTGTTGGCCTTAAGAAATTTATCCTAGGTATTTACTTCTGCCAAAACATTTGGAACTAAAATTTCCTCTAGGGCAAGGTACCTATGTATATAGTTCCCTGTCTCTTGCAAAAGTTGTTTTAATTTAGCAGGTACCTTTAAATATCCTGATTTAAATTTTGTTTGATAAAAACTACTCACCTTTTCGCGGTTCTCATTCATAAATCTTGTAAAATTTTCAGGTGAATCTCGATAATGTAGTGCTTGGGCAAGTTCTTGATACATACTTCTTCTAAACTCGTTCATTATTATAAGTCTGTCGTAGATGAGTTGGTTGTGTTGTAAGTTTAACGTACGCGCCTCATCTGTTAGGAAATTAGGTATACCGTCAATGCTCGTAGACTGGGCGTGGTCTCCACACCTTGCTCTCAGACCATTATGAGAAAATGCTCGTTTATTATCAGCAAATCTGTCTACTGAAAAATCAAAATCGAAAAAATCTACTTTGTCACTTCTTTCTACTTTCCCTTCTTTTATTAAAACTCTTTGCAACCATAACATCCAGTCTTCAGAGGCTCTGCCGTTACCGTCATGTTTAATATGTAAAAAGTCTAGCCAAGTTTGAAACTCCAAGGCTTTTTCCCACACTTCTCCAGCAGAGCTATTGCCTGCCCTATAGGCATCAACCGAATCAAAAAAAGCTTTGACTATCTCGCTTTTTGTTCCTCCGAGCTCGGGAATTGTAAACAACATTGGATCTTTACCGTCGATTAGTCTAACGCTTCTAATAGTATTTAATCCCGAATTATTTGGTTGATTTATGGCACGAACAGCATGACTTTCTTCAAAAGCCAAATTTGCAATTACGGCGCTTGTGTTTCCTGAATGCAAGAGCCATATATATTCGAACGCTTCTTCTGAGGTGCAGTTATCCATACCGCCATTCTCTATTAAGCGTCTAACCTCGTTAGTACTTTGCCAAACAGCAAGGATATGACCTAGGTCAGGATGCTTTTTTTCTAGCTCAGATAGCTCTTCTGGCTCGAGAATCAAGCAACTTTCTCTATTCTCAAGAGAAGTCGCTTCTTGGCTTGCACTTTGAGTTTCTGAATCCATATTCACGAAGTTTTTTTCAAGATTTACCTCCACCCCTTCGCCAACTCACCCGCATTAGTAAACGGTGATTGGTGGACGAGTGGGTCAGCTTCTAGCTGCGGCAATTCATCCTGATAAGTCGGTCGGTCGGTTTTATAAAT
>CAZPFX010000026.1:0-7827 GCA_964586055.1 uncultured Pseudomonadales bacterium
ATATGTTCTGCTTAATAATTCGAATCCTGACTTTATGGTATTAGACATTTCTGATCCAGCTCTGCCTTCGCAGCTTGGTACCATCGACATCTCAGGCCAGCCAAACGACCTAGTAGTCGTTGGGAATTACGCCTACATCGCATCAAGCTCAAAAAATGAGGAGTTGCAAGTTGTCGACGTTAGCAGTCCAAACACCTTATCAATTGTTGGTAGTTTTGATTTCACAAAAAATAGAATCGTCAATGGCATTGCAGCTAGCGGCAACTATACGTATCTTGTCTGTTCAAACGATAAAAAGAACGATGAATTTTTCGTCATGGATATTTCTTCTCCGACATCTCCGAGTCAGACTGGATCGCTAGATCTGGGAGACACGGGAAATGCAGTCGCAATAGACGGGGCCTTTGCCTATGTCGCCTCTGATGGAAATGGTCAAGAACTTCAAGTGATCTCCGTTGGTACTTCTAACGCCCCCTCACTTTCTAGTTCATTAGATTTGTCTGGAAATGCCAATGGCATAAGCATAGACGCCGCTGGTGGCATAGCCTTAGTAGGTCGAGACAATGGTGAAGTAGCAATTGTTGACATAAATAGTCCGGCAAATCCTTCGTTAATCAGCACCTTCGATGCGGGTGGATCTGTGTATGACCTCAGATATGATCCAACAAGTAAACTGGCATTTTTGGCAACCTCAAACAATAGCTCTGAATTCCAAGTAATTGACTTAGCAGATCCATCTTCGCCGGTCATCTTAGGTTCTCTAGACCTGGGAGCGAATCTACAAGGCATCGATTTTGATCAAGCTTTAAATAGAGTGGGAGCAGTAGGATCTGACAATGGAGCTGAATTTTTAATAGTGAACCCTGGATGAACCAACCAATAACAAATACTAGCGAATCTGGATTCACACTCATTGAGTTAATTTTATATATTGGTATTTTCAGTATTTTTATAAGCGGAGCAGTGCTATTTGGCTGGAATATGATTTATAGCCAAGTGAAGGCGCAAACTCAAAGAGAAGTTTCACAGAATCTCAGACTTATCTCAGAAAAAATCAGTTATGAAGTCCGAGATGCAGACGGGATAAACTCCATAACCACTAATTCTATTTCCTTATCAAATGCTGACCCGAGCAGAAATCCCACCACCATAGATACAAGCGCAGGCATGATCAGAATCGGAGCGGGTTCAACTGGAAACTGTCCAGCTAGCAACCCTTGTCCAATAAGCAGCAGTCATTTGGCATCTCAAATAACTTTTCAAGATCTGTCATCCTTACCAGAGAGCATTTTCGTAGGCTACTCGATAACCGTTGAGTCTACGGGTTCTAGAGAAGAATGGCAGAAGACTCAATCATTTCAAGGCGGGACCGAAGTGAGGAGCAACTAAATGAAAAATATCTCTCAACAATCTGGATATGCGGCAATAGCTACCGTCTTAGTAATTGGAGCTACAATCACGGTCATTGTCATTTCAACCTCGCTGCTCTCAATTTCAGAGGCTCAGCAGTCACTCGCTGAAAAGAAAGCAAAAGAGAGTCTTTATCTGGCGGAAAGCTGTGTGCAAGAGGCATTATTGCAGATCTACTTGGATGAAACCTACAATGGCGGTATAGTGACGTTACCAACGGGAGAATGTACTGTCACGACGGCAAAAAATAATAGCTTGTGGCAAGTGCAGGCAGAGGCTAGCGTACTTGGATACTCTAAAAAGATTCAAGTTGAGATTGACCGATCTCCTCCAGCGATTAGCATAGTTAGTTGGAAACAAATTTAAACATATGTTTACAAACAAAAAAACAATTCTCTTTATCACCCGAGATCAAATCACAGTCACAGTCGTAAATGTAAAAAAGAAAACGGTTGAAAGCTCTATTTACCAAAAAAACTGGGATTCTTCCAATTTGACGAGTTTAATGGAAGAAATAAAAAAGAAAATTGACCGAAAAGTCGTCCGAGTCTTAGTCAGTGATAGTCTTTGTTATCAGCTAGAAATAAATTTAGAAAAAGATGTAACTAACGAGAAAGACTTTATAACTGCAGAAATTGAAAAAAGAATTCCAGAGCATCTAGAGAAAGAGGACTGGGACTACAAAATTATCACTAAAGAAAAAGATAAAAAAGTCGCAGTAGTTATTGCCTTAGTAAATTCTTTTTGGGGAAATCTGAACAAGGCAATTAATTTTAGTCAGATAAAAGTGGAGGCCATTGAGTCAGAGACCAGTGCAAGACAGAGAAATGAAGACCCAGTCATTGGCATAGCTCTAAAAAAAGACATGATGGGCGCAGATCGAGAAACTCTAAACCTGACTCCCAAAGAAATGCTGGATGGAGACTGCGAAGAAAAAGAACTATATGCGAAGCTGGCTAAAAGAAGCAATCTCATTTCAATTATCTTTGGATTGATTTTAGGCCTAGCGGCACTTTGCTCAGCCTACTATTTTCTTGTTCTAAACAAGGTTGATCTTTTTTGGAAATAAGACCCGAAGCGTCTCATCAACCACTTGGTTAAAGTTAACTGAGGATTTAGTAATGAACTTTAGAGCTCCAAGATCAGCCGCTTTTTTCTGATCACTTTCAGATTGGAGTGAGGTTAATATTATTACTGGAATTTTCTCGGTATGCTCACTACCCTTCAGTTCTCTAAGAACCTGAAATCCATCCTTTTTTGGCATGACAATGTCAAGGATGATTACGTCTGGTTTTTTTTCTTTAGCAAATTCATAAACCTTTTCACCATCTTCAAGACTTAAAATTATGTATCCCATTTGCTCAAACTTGGATTTGTAGACCCGAATTAAAAATTTGTCGTCTTCGACTAATAATATTGTTACCATAACTAGAATCTTAGCTCCGTAAATGGGGCTCTGTCTTTAATAGAAAGCTCAGATAATTTAAGAGCCCTGAGCCAAGAAATTTTTACCTTAAAAAGTTGATATTCGCCTCTACCAATAGACACCAGCGGTGGCCAAAATTCATCAATTTTAGAAATTGAGTTGGCAATTTTGTCCATGATCTCATCTTGAAGATCATCTTCTACCAAGGTTGCGTTCCCATCCGCCTGGACCAGCATTGCCAAGTTTTTCCAAACCGAAAAACTGATTTTTGGGTTTTTTATTAGCGCATTTGCCTTAAAACTTCCCTTATTAGTCGAAAAGTAGAAAGTGAAATCGTCGTCAACTGCAAACAACAGCACTGAAGAGAGAGGCTTGTCTCCATTCATCACCGCTATATTCATGACCGGCATCGAGCGAAGGAAAGTCAATATCTCGTTTTTCGACATTTGTGCTGACATCATGCGATAAATATGACAGAGATTCTAGGTTCTTGAAAGCTCCAAAATATTTGTAGATTGAAACAAAAATACGGATGTGTCATATTGAATGCTGTTACTAGTTTTTCTAAGGTGCTGCATGAAAAATATTCTCAATAAAACTGCTCAAAAGGGCTTTACCCTAATCGAGCTTCTCATTGTTGTCGCTATTATTGCGATTCTGGCCACAGTTGTTTTTGTTGCCCTTGATCCTGTTACGCGCTTTGCTGATGCTAGAAATTCCAGAAGGTGGAGCGATGTCAATAATATTCTAACTGGAGTTCATTCGTATATCGTCGACAATGATGGATCCCTACCTACTGGCCTGACTGCCAGTCAATCTGCTACTGAAATTGGTTCATGCACCACCTGTGCTAATCTGGCGACACCTCTCGCCAAATATTTGAAATCAATGCCTCTCGACCCTTCGGATGGCACAGCCGCAAACACTGGCTACACCATAACTGTAGATGCCAACAACATCATTACAGTCACGGCTGCCAATGCTGAACTTTCTACTACTGTTGAAGTGTCTCGCTAAAATCTATTTTTCAAGATCTAGAACGTCGTCAATCCGTACCTGGGCCACAAACTCGGGTACGTGAGATACTAAAATCATAGCCCCTTCGTAAGCATCCAGAGCCTTAGCAATGATTGGTAAATGGCGGAAATTAATGTGATTGGTTGGCTCGTCCAATATAAGCAAGCCAGGCTGGAGCAAGGTTAGGCAAGAAAAAGCCACCATCGCTTTTTGACCCTCTGAAAGACTGCCTATTTCTGACTTAAGCAATTCCGAAGTTAGTAAGAATCCGGACGCTACTGCTCTGAGTCGCGCTTCTGTCATATCAGTTTTTGAATCTGCAAGAGATTTAGACAAAGCCTCATAAGCCGTCTCCTCAAAATTTAAAGTAGAGAAGTCTTGTCGATAATAACCAACGCGAAGAGAAGGGGGTAAAACAAGTCCTGGGTGGTTACCGCGCGCCATCGACTCGATCAAAGTACTTTTACCAATGCCATTGGGACCGATGATTCTTAGGTGGCGACCCTTCATGAGAATAAGATCTGCTTTCTTAGTAACGTGTTCGTGATTTTCAATAATTTCATAAGAGGTCAATCTCATGGTGTCGTGAGGCATATCACTCTGAATCGGGATGGTGAAGCGACGAATAGTCTTGTCTTCTTTTCTGACCTCGACCTTTTCACTCTCGAGAACTTCAATTTTCTGCCTCATCTTTTTAGCGACATTACGCATCTTTCCACCCTTGTGGGCAAAGAAATTAGCTTTATCTTTGTTCTCTTGAATTCCGCGGGCCTTCTGGGCATTGAGACGGTTTTCCTTATCAATGCGAATCGTTATCTCTTCAACCACGTCGAGATAATTTCCAGCGTATTGTTCGATTTTATGTGTATGGCTATCTAAGTAGAGAACACCCTCAGTGAAACAGTTCAGAAAATCAGCATCATGAGAAATAACGATGACGCTTTTTGGATAAGTCATGAGAAAAGCAGTCAGATGGGCAATGCCAGCTGCATCAAGATTATTGGTTGGCTCATCTAGAAGAAGCAGGTCCGGATTCTGGATCAAGGCGGCGGCAAGAAGCAAACGCGCCTGCTGACCTCCGGAGAAACCACTAATAGGCTTAGTCTCTGGCACATGAAGATCGACGGCTTTCAACACTCCAGCCATGCGACGATTTAGTTCATGCGACTCAAGGGGGCAGTACTTTTGGAAAAACTCCGTGATGTCTAACTTCATGTCAGCCGGTGAGATGACTTGATATGAGGTCGCTATCGTCATCTTCTTATCTACTGAGATCTCACCTCTATCAGGCTGATGTAAGCCTGTCAGGAGCTTGAAAAGGGTACTCTTACCCGCTCCGTTCTGTCCCATGAGCGCCACCTTCATACCCTTACGAACCGAGAAACTAACTTCGTCAAGAATCGGCCTGTCATGACCAAACATGAAAGAGACCTTCTCGAATCGAATAATTGTATCTGTTTTTGCCATAATTTATCTCTGCCTGTGAGAGTGAAGGGAAGATTATACCTTGAATTTGCTAACAAAAGGGAAGATTCCTTGACAAGGATAAAAGAGAGTGTCCTATTTTACTGCGTAGCCCAATTTTTAGAACTTATATAACATCAAAAGAGCGTTCTTTATGTTATGTAATTTTGCATTGCAATTGCAAATATGCATAAATTACGATAACATAGACACATGATAAAACGCATTATTACCTCTCAGATTAACCGTCTTAAAAGTGGCTTCCCTGTGATTGTCGTGACTGGTCCTAGACAATCTGGAAAAACAACGCTCATCAGAAAAATATTCCCAAATCACCAGTACTTTAATTTAGAAAACCCAGAAACACTGGGGATTATTGAGAGTGATCCAGCTGGATTTATCAATGCCAAGACAAAAAATGTCATTTTCGATGAGGTGCAAAGATTTCCTCAACTGGTTTCATATATTCAGGCAGCGGTAGAAGAACAACGCCTCATGGGCAACTTTATCCTGAGTGGTTCAGAAAACTTACTACTTTCAGAGAAAATTAACCAATCCTTGGCTGGTAGAGCTGCCTACATTAATCTCTTGCCACTCTCTATGGAGGAACTGAAAAGTAATATAGGTGTCACGGAACAAGTTTATGAACATATATTTACAGGTTTTTATCCAGCAATTTTTGATAAACATATTCAATCTATAGATTATTATGATCAGTATCTTGCTACCTATGTTGAGCGTGATTTGAAACAAATTAGCAATATCACCAACCTGAGTCTTTTCAGAAAATTTTTGGCTTTACTCGCAGGTAGAATCGGCCAACTAGTAAATGCATCTTCGTTAGCTAATGATGTGGGGGTTGCAGTGAACACAATTGAAAGTTGGATTTCTATCCTTGAAGCAAGTTATCTTGTGTTTAGACTTCAACCATATTTTGAGAACTATGGCAAGAGATACATCAAATCTTCAAAGATTTACTTCACCGATACTGGCTTAGCTTGTCGGCTACTAGGTTTAACTTCAGCGAATGAGGTTGGCAAGCATTATTTGGTTGGAGGACTGTTTGAGAATTTCATAATTGTCGAGCTAAAAAAACACATTCTTAATCATTCGAAATCAGCAAAACTCTACTTTTTTAGAGATAGTAATGGTAATGAGGTAGATTTAATTATTGATGGAGGACTTTATCAAATTCCAGTGGAAATAAAATCAGGAGCCACGTTTTCTCCAGATTATCTTAAGGGATTGAAATACTGGAAGAAACTTAAATCCAGCAAGCCTGAAACAAAAAAAGCATTGCCCGGATTTGTCATTTACAACGGAATGCTATCGCATCAATCACAAAATTATGAATTGTTAAGTTGGAGCAATATTAATAAATTATATATGTTAATCAAATGATGGGGGATTATGAATAAACGACTCATATTTCAACTGAAAGTGTCATTAAAGAACTCACCAACGCCAGTTTGGAGACGCATCCTCCTACCGGTCACTGCCACCTTTGCTGAATTACATGAATGCATTGCTGATTGCTTCAATGATGATGGTACTATTTACAACTTTTCCCTAACTAAAGGCCCTGTGCGTAATTGGATACAGATAAAAGGTGCAGCTGATGAGAAAGATTGTGGAAATTTTTTAGTTTTAGATAACAATCAAGACTTTCTTGCTTCAGAGTTAACATTAGGCCAAATATTCGGGAAGTTTAATTGTAAAAGATTAACTCATATGTATAACTTCGCTCATAATATCGCCCATGAAGTGCTTTTTGAAAAGATTATCGATGCTAAGGGTTTACTTGTTCTAGATAATTATACAAAACTACCAATGGTCATCAAGTCTAAAGGTGAGATGAGCGATGAAATTATCGAAATCCTATATCACCACGAACGCGATAGAGAGACAAAATCCTTGGATGCTAGTTCGTTGTCTCGGGCAGAATTTGATTTGGGTGAATTAGGAAAAGCAGATAGTGAGACAATGATGATGATTGCCAAGAGTCTTTTTATTGGTAGTTACATCATGGAGGATGATGAGAATCCGAGTGATACCAGCATTGAGAAAACACGCACACTTGAAAAAATTGTCCTTAAAACCATGGTCAAACGCGGGGTGATTAAGCCAGAATGGGTGAAATATAGTCGGCAATTTAAACAGTATTTTTGGAATATCGATCAGGAGGATGAAATTCAGAATTATATTGACCGACATGATGAGGGTCAATTTTGGTTTGAACTAACAATGAGACTAGGAAGACGTGATATGTTTGAAACATATTCATCAAAGGAAATCGGGAAATGGGATAGCAAAATGCGTTGGAAAAAAATTGATGAGTCAGAAGCAAAATATGAAAAAGAGTTTAATAAATTTGGCTTAGCAAGACTCAAAATAAAGAAAAAATAAATGATTCCCCAGCATTTTAATTTGTTGACTGACACATATCGCTCGCCTAATCCATCACACTCACCAAGGCATTATCGTTGGTAGTATTTGTCGATTGTTGCGGA
>CAZPFX010000027.1:0-7591 GCA_964586055.1 uncultured Pseudomonadales bacterium
TACTCCAAAAAGCATTAGATCATCACAAATCACCGGCAACCATGATCGAACACGCCATTCGCGCTTTCTCTCCTTGGCCACAGGTTTGGACTATTGTCGATACTCACAAAGGCAAAAAACGCATGAAGCTTCTCTCAGCGGCAATAAAAAATGAGAAGTTAGTTCTTGAGGATGTTCAGATCGAGGGTAAAGAGGCGGCGAAGTGGAATGAGGTGAGGAATGGAGTCAAAAGGTAGCTTCTTCACGATAAGCATCTATCAAATAATCCCCCACTCGTGGAAAAATATCTAAGTCCTCTAGTGCTAAAGTCAAATGACTACTGTCTTCCTGCAAAGTGTATGGTGAAAAAGGAGACGTAATATATTTGGCAATTTCTTTCATTTTACTTGCGACAATACTAATTTTTTTATCCATCTTGCTACTTGTAACCGATTCCGAAATCACATCTGCTATTAGTTGGTTAGCCACATCTTCTCCAGCAAGTTTAATTAATCGCTCTAAACGCCGATATTCAAGCACTTCGATTATCCAAGAAACACTAAGCCTCAACTTAGGCCTTTTTCTAATCAAATGGCCATATTCATCCCTTATATCTCTAAGAGCTTTTTGTTTACCGTACACTTGAATTTGGATTGCAGCAGAATTTAAATCATAGATTAATTTTGAGGAAACCGTGCTATCCATACTAACTCTAAGATCATCATCATTAGTTGCATTAGGATCGCTGTCTTTGCCATTGTTTAGATACAGAGGAAATGCTTCCCGAGCTTCCGGCTCTATATCAACCTGAGTTGAATAACCAAATATTGCATCATATGAATATGTTGACATTTTAGCGACAGCTGCAAGTACGTTTATGTACGCTTGTTGAGCGGGTTCATCATAAACGTCTAATAACCTGGATAAATACTGAACTGCGGATTCACCCTCCCTCGGCTCTGACTTCCTAATCTTCTCCAAACCAAGGGTCTGAGCGTAGTTTTCTTCGAGCTCTTTATCTGATAGATATGCACTTTTTTCTCTTACCATTTTTAATTCTCGAAGATATATCCTAAGATATTGAAGTTTATCATTCTAGATAGTCTTTATTAACTGTCAGTTAATTTTTTTTGAAATTTACTTCGCAGCTGCAGGCTTAAAATGCGTGGTTAAACCAGCTTTTTTCAGCATGCGCAGAAGTTTTGTAGGCACTCTGAGGCGTTTCTTTTGACCATTGGCAGTAACCGTCACTGTGTGAAGGTTGTACTTAAAGCCTCTTTTAGAGCGATTTTTCGCATGAGAAACTTTGTTGCCAATGTGAGCTACTTGTGGATATTTAAAATCGAAACTTGCCATAAGGGTCGTATTCTACCATCGAGGTCTACTGACAACAAGCTACAGTGAGGTATACTACCCAAATGGGATTAATAAGTATTCTTTTCGAAAATCCAATCGCTTTTTTTCTAGTGGCGGGAATTCTCATCATCTCGATCACCATTCATGAATTCGCCCATGCTTGGGTGGCTGATAAACTCGGCGATCCTACTCCCCGATACCAGGGGCGCGTCACTCTGAATCCCCTCGCCCACCTAGATCCGCTCGGCACCGCCGCTCTTCTTTTCATCGGCTTCGGCTGGGGCAAGCCAGTTATGTTCGATCCTTATAATCTCAAAGACCAACAAAAAGATACTGCCCTCATCGCCTTGGCTGGACCGGCCTCGAATATCTTGATGGCGCTGGTCATTGCCATCATTGCGGGATTTGTTGGCGCGGCCTCACCACTCTTCAACCTCATCGTTTCTCTAAGTCTTTTCTACAACGTCATGCTGGCGATTTTTAATCTTGTGCCAGTCGCTCCTTTAGATGGCAGCAAAATTCTCATGGGAATCTTGCCAAAAGAAACAGCTTATGAATTCGAAAAATTTATGGGGCGCTACGGAATGTTTGTGTTGATCGCTCTGATTTTCCCCTGGGGAGGCGGCGGTTCTCCCATCAGTCAACTAATCTCTCCAATTATCTCCAGTGTTGTGACTGGGCTGGTGTTTATTTCGAATTTGGTTGGTAGTCTAATTGGCTAGAAGTGCGGGCAATTCTTCAAGAGAATGAATCGTCTCGGCTTTGTCATGCTTCTCGTCCGAATTTCTATTAATCCAGATAGGTCGGAAGCGTTTGGCAATAATCAGGCCCTCAATAAAAACTTCTCTGTCATCGATCACTATGGCACCAAATGGCAATTTTTCCAAACTAGCGGGAGCTACTTTTCTTCGGAAAATAAATGTTAGTTCTTTTTCGAATAATGGCGTCAGTCCTGAGAGCTCCAGTTTCTTCTCTTGCCAGGGAATAACACCCTGAGAGAAAATGCCGACTCTATAAATCTTTTTCACTTCTTCAATAACGCTGAGAACCTCAGGAAAAACACTGGCTTCGAAATTGGCCTGATTAAAAAATACAGCTTCTAGTTCTTCTTTCGATACCTTGGGAAACTTGTCAGACAAGAAATTCAACCAATTCCAAGGGTCGTAATCCGTGGAATCATCAAGGGTAATTTTTTGAATAAACTTCTTATACAACTCTCTTGACTCTTGAGCGGAAATCCCAAGAAACTTGGCTATCGCTCCATTCAGCAAGCCCGACAACTTATCCGTATCAATCATCGTGCGGTCGATATCGAACAAAATGATTGGTTTTTCTGGAGAAGCCATGAGTTATTATAACAACATGCTCGACATCAAAACCTTAGTTCTCGGAGAAATGGCTACCAACTGCTACATCGTCATCGACGAAGACTCGAGAGAGGCTATTGTCATCGACCCCGCTGACTCTGGCGAAACCATTCTGGATGTCATCCTGGCAGAGCAATTAAGCTTAAAAGCCGTAATTCTCACCCACGGGCATTTTGACCATCTCTTAGGACTACTTTCGATTTATCTATCTTTCCCAAATGTGCCAGTATTTCTCCACCCAGATGATATTTTTCTCTATAATCGCGCTGCTGAAAGCGCCAAGCACTGGCTCGGGCACCAGGTCGATCCCCTACCTCCAACGGAAATCTTAACTCCCCTCTCTGAAAAAACGCTGGTCAATTTAGGGAGCAGTCAATTTAGCTTCCTCGAACTCCCCGGCCATACACCTGGAAGTGTTGCCATTCTCGGACCAAACTGGGCAGTTAGCGGAGACGTAGCTTTCGCGGAAGGTGGTATCGGTCGCACTGACTTTAAGTACGCAAGTCCAATGCAGCTTAGCGAATCTCTTCAAAAGCTAAAGAAACTTCCGGACAACTGGACCATTTTCCCTGGACACGGTGAGTCATTCTACGTCTCGGAATTTCGTGATCTCATTGCTCAAGGTGACGAAAACCAGTACAGTAGTTTGCATGCGACATCGCTTTAAGTCACACTCCCGCCAATTTCACCATTTACCTAAACTCACGGCTAAATCACAATTGGTCACAGGTTACTTCATCACCATCGTTTTCTTCTACTTAGCCGATGGCCTCATCGCCTACGCCATGCCTATCGTGATCGAACAAAACTCAATCAATATGATGGTCGTTGGTATTATTCTAAGTTTAAGTTCCGCAGCCGGATTTCTCACCGATATTATTTTCCCAGAGCTTTTTCCTACCAGAGGCGTGCGCTTCTACACTCGCCTAGCCCTCGGCTTCGCTCTCGTAACTGCCCTAACTCTCTTTGGTCTGCCCCATATTCTCTGGGTTCTAGCCTTAGGCAGCGTCCTCTGGGGCGCCTACTATGAAGCCATTAGTTTCTCGCACTTTACTTTTGTTCACCAGCTAATCCCAGCCAAAAAACATGACTCCGCCTGGGGTTGGCTCGAAACAATTCGCTCTATCGGTTATGTCATCGCCCCCATCTTAGGCGCTTTTCTTTTGCTACAAAATAACAAGCATCCTTTTGGAGTGGCTCTGTTCTTTTTTCTCCTTGCCAGTGGCATTTTCCTTGGTAGCAGGAAGGCTGCTAAACAGATGAAGCCAGATTTGGTAGCAACGGAGCATCAAACTTTTTCCCAAGAACTCGGCATTTGGCGAAAGATTTTAAGAAAAATTTGGCATATCTACTTCTTTTACTTTGCCCTAATCATGGTCGATATGGCTTTCTGGAGCGTCGGCATTCTTCTGTCTGTTGAAATGCTGGAAACTTCTAAACTTAGTAGCCTTGTTTTGCCCGCATACATGGTGCCATTTTTAATAGTGCCTTTATTTGCTTCAAAATTAAATTTGCGCTGGAAGAAATCTCAGGTGGCCTTTGTGACTGCGGCGGCGGGCGCTCTTTTACTTGCGATCGGAAGTATATTCAGCACCGGAGTACTATTAATTCTGGCAATCTTTGTGGCTTCAGTATTTTTGGCCTTAGCCACGCCAGAAATTCTAGCAGTTTTCCAAGACTACACCGAAACTCTTGGCGTGTATGGCAACGACATGGTCGGACTCCAACGCTCTGCCAGTAGCTTCGCCTGGATTATTGGCCCACTTGTGGCCGGCGCCCTCTCAACGCTCATGGGAAATCAGCTCACCATGTCATTTTTTGCTTTTGTCTTATTCGTTAGCGCCATAATCGCCCATTTTGGACCTAAGAAAATAGGTCTCTCTCAAAAGGGACTGCAAAAATCTGGTGTATGATAACCACATGACAGTCTCAATCATCTACGCCACCTACTCAAACAGTACGACCATGGCCTCAGAGGTTCTAAAACAAGCTCTGGAAGCAGCCGGTCATGCGGTAAGTATGAGCATGGCCTACGAGGCTACTCCTGAGATGCTCAAGCCCGCCGATCTAGTCGTTCTCGCCTCTCCCAGTTGGGATTTTAACGACGAAGAAGGTCAGCCTCACGAAGATTTCTTTGCTTTTTTTGAAAAAATGCCTAAGGATGTTTTTTCTGGCAAAAATTGCGCCCTTTTAGGTCTAGGTGACAAAAACTATAATAAATTCTGTGGCGCCGTCGATGTTCTTAGAAATCAGCTTGAAGAGTTTGGCTCAAAGATAACCAGTGAGCCACTTAGACTCGACCAGTACTATCTAAATGAAGCCCAGTGCGTTGAGGAAATTAAGTCTTGGGCAGGTGAAATAGTTAAATAATGGCACGAAAATCCCTCCTCTGGAAAACAGGTGGTCCCGCCGGCCAAGGCGTGATGACGACTGGCCTTTCCATGAGTAAGCTAGCCACTCGATCGGGCGCATATGTTTTCGACTACGCGGAATACCCATCACTAGTCCAAGGCGGTCATAATACTTACGAAGTTCTGATTCAAGACACTCAACCGACTGCCAGCGCTTGGACGCTAGATTGTTTGGTTTGTCTGAACGAAGATACTTTTAATCTTCACCAACACAGACTTGATGAGAAAAGCCTTTTGGTCTATGACCCAGCAGATTTTAAGCCCGAAGATACCGTCGCAATTCCTTTAGCTTTGCCACTCAAAGAACTTTTAGCCGAACTTAAAGCCAATACTATTATGGTAAATACCATAGCTCTTGGTGCTAGCTGGGCACTTCTGAGTGGCAATAAAACTATCTTAGAAACATTGATTACTGAGCAATTCGAGCGTAAAGGTACCGAAGTTGTCAAACAAAACTCCGCCTGCGCTCTCGCTGGCTATGATTATGTTTTAAAACATTTCCAGAAACACATGAAAAATTTCCCTTGGAAAACTGATGCTCCCGCCCAAGCAGTCCTGACAGGAAATGATGCTTTTTCGCTTGGCGCTGCTGCCGCTGACTGCAAGTTCTATGCCGCCTATCCCATGACGCCTGCCTCTTCAGTGCTTTCAACACTCGCGGCCTGGCAGCCACAAACAGAGATGATTGTGCGTCATGCTGAAGACGAAGTTGGTGTAGTTAGTGAGGCCCTCGGCGCCTCATTCGCTGGAGTGCGCAGCTGCGTTGGCACGTCTGGAGGCGGTTTTGCTCTCATGACCGAATCGCTTTCGTATGCAGGCATCGCCGAGATTCCTTTAGTGCTTTTCTTATCACAGCGTCCCGGTCCAGCCACTGGCTTGCCGACTTGGACAGAACAAGGCGATCTCCTTTTCGCCGCCCACGCCGGTCACGGTGATTTTCCTAAAATAATTCTCGCTCCCGGAGATCAAGAAGAGATGGTTGAGCTCACCCAAACTGCTTTTGACCTTGCTGATATTTATCAAACTCCCGTCATCGTTATGTCTGACAAGTTTCTTTCTGAATCACACGCCAGTGTTTCCCTAGATTCGATAGAGCGCATTGTCGCCAGAGTCCAAAATCGCGGTAAAAATATTACTGAAACTCCCGAAAACTACTTGCGCTACCAAGTCACTGACGATGGTATCTCTCCCCGCTTAATTCCTGGCGTCCCTGGTGCTTTCTATCAAGCCAACTCCTATGAGCACTCAGAAGACAGTCACACTACTGAAGACGCGGAAGATCGAACAAATCAGGCAGAAAAACGCGCCCGCAAGCTCGCCACCTTCATCGAAAACGACTACGAACCCTGCGCTGTTTATGGCGATCTAGAAGACGCAGAGATTATTTTCGTTTCTTGGGGTTCTACCAAAGGTCCGGTGTCGATGGCGCGAGAAATGTTAGAAATGAAAACTTCACACCTGCATTTTTCTAACGTCTACCCACTAGATGAAGAAGCACTGAAAAACTTTTTCAAACATGATGGCGAGTATGTTTTAGTCGAAAACAACATGACCGGTCAGTTTGGCCAACTATTAAGACAACAAACGGGAATCAATATCGAAAGAAAAATTCTCAAGTACGACGGCCGGGCTTTTTACCCTGAAGAAATTGTCGCCGCGATACTACAGCAACAAGGAGAGGCATCATGACAGACGCATCCCTAGACTTCGCTGGCTTCACTCCCACCTGGTGCGGAGGTTGTGGGAACTGGGGCATCGGCAAAGCTGTCGAGATGGCTCTAAAAAAACAAAACTTAACCCCCGACAAAATCGCCATGCTCTTCGACATCGGCTGCTCTGGCAACATGAATGACTTCATCAATGCTTATGCCATGCACACCTTGCACGGCCGCGCTCTCGCAACCGCCGTAGGTGTCAAAATCGCTAATCACTCTCTCCCCGTTCTCGTCACAGGAGGAGATGGCGCTCTTTACGGCGAAGGTGGAAACCACTTCCTTCATGCCTGTCGCGGTAACCACGATCTGACCGTTATCGTCCACGATAATAGCGTTTATGGACTGACCACTGGCCAAGTCTCACCGACCGCACATAAAGGTCATAAATCTAAATCTACACCACAGGGCACAATTGACAGGCCGGTCAATCCATTACTTCTAGCGCTGACTCAGGGTGCGACCTTCATCGCCCAAGGATTCACTGCCCAGCTGCCGCAGCTTGCAGAGATGATTGAAGCTGGCATGGAACACAAAGGTCTGGCCATTATCAACGTCTTACAGCCCTGCGTCACATTCAACAAAGTGAATACGTATGCCTACTATCTAAAACGCATTCAAAAACTAGACGAAAATTACGATCCGACTGACTACCATGCGGCTTTAAAAATTGCACATTTGCCAATGGAAGAAAAGTTTCCACTGGGAATAATTTATAAAACCGACCGACCGACTTATCAGGATGAATTGCCGCAGCTAGAAGCTG
>CAZPFX010000028.1:0-5431 GCA_964586055.1 uncultured Pseudomonadales bacterium
TTTGGTTATCCAGTTTTTAACTACAATTATCCGCTGGCCAACATTCTATCTGTGCCATTTTCTGCGTTGGGGGTGTCGTATGAATTAACTTTCAAATTACTAGTCGTAGCGGCGGTGATTTTTGGAGTTGCGGGGCTTTCTAAATGGTTGAAAATATTGAACTTGGGTGGAAAAGAACGGTTTCTTTCGCAAGTTGCTTGGCTATTAAATCCATACTTGGTTAACTTAGTTTATTTTCGTGGAAATATTGGAGAGATTTTTTCCTACTCGCTTTTGCCCTGGATTTTCTGGTCAATTGAAGTTTATAGAACGGAAGAAAATAAGTTGTTAATCCTTTGGCACACTTTGATAACTGCAGCGTTGCTTTCTCTTCTTTTGCTCAGCCACAACATCACCGCGATCTTGACGATTCCAATAATTATCTTTATTGCAGCAATCCGCTTGTGGGGTAAATCAAAGCAAGCAATGTTTTCATTTTTAGCATTATTTTGGGCAATCTCTTTAACATTATGGTTCTGGTTTCCAGCTATATCTGAAATGAAAATGGTTGTTTTAGGGTCTGCAGCCTCAGTAAGTGAATTTGCTCTTCACTTTCCAACTCTCACTGAGCTACTTTGGTCACCCTTAAGTTTTGGCTTTTCTTATCCAGGCAGTATCGATTCACTATCTTTTGAAGTTGGTTTGCCAGTGATTATCGCCTTGACTTCTTCTTTATTTTTGCTTAAAAGAAAAAACGATGGCTTCATGCTTGTGCTGTCTGCGGTGACAATCTCATTGATAGTTTTACAATTATCAGTGACTTTGCCAATCTGGCAATTATTCAAACCATTAGAATTTATTCAGTTTCCTTGGAGGTTAAGTATTTTCCTCGCGACTATTAGCGCTCCGATAATAGCCAGCGTGGCAAAAAGATCTAAGTTGGCTGCAAGGTTATTAATGCTTCTAATTTTTGTACAGCTCATGGTGATATTCCGCCTACATCCCGCTGATTATTTCCACAAGACAAATCTTGATTATGATGTCTTTTCGCAAACTACCAGCACCCAAAACGAAAATATGCCTACTAATTTCACTTATCCAAACATCGGTGATTGGCAGCCGCAGCCAGAAACGATGTCTGGGAAGTCCGAATTTACTTTAGAAAAGTGGACTGGCTCCGACCATCTTTATCGTGTCTTAGTATTAGAGGATTCACTCATCGCAGAGCCAACGGCTTACTTTCCGGGCTGGGAAACATGGATAACAAAATCGAATGGCTCTAAAGAACAAGTTGTTGGATTAGCTGTTTCAGAAAGTATTACAAAAGCTCAAGGCCGAATTGCCTACGAATTGCCAGCGGGCGAGTATCATGTTCAGAGCAAATTCACCCAGAATACTCCAGCTAGAATAATTGGTAATAGCGCTTCAGCTTTAAGTTTCCTGGGGCTGGCAGGCTACTTTCTTTGGCTAAAGCGGATGGAGAAGCGCTCATGAAGTCTCTTAAGTGGATTCTAGTCTTGGTTTTGGTTTGGAGGCTGGCCTTACTTCTAATTGGTTCGCTAGGAGATAATTTTGTTGTCTACGACCCCAGTTTTCCCTACTCAGTCGATCGCTTAGCCCAGTACGACTTGCCAAGATGGCTCTACTCTTGGGCGAATTTTGACGGAGTGCATTATCTAACTATTGCTGAGAAGGGCTACATTGGTACTGGGTTAATTCAAGCTTTTTTCCCAGTTTATCCATTTGTGACGGACGCATTCACGCCAATATTTGGTTCTTCTCTGATCGTGGGACTAGTAGTTAGCAATCTCAGTCTAATTGTAGCAGTTATCTTATTTTTCATTTTAGTGTGGCAGCGTTTTGATTCAGCTATAGCTAAGTATTCGCTATTCTTTCTACTCTTATTTCCCACCTCATTTTTTCTTGGTGCCATGTACTCAGAGTCTCTTTTTCTCGTTTGGATTCTGGCGAGCTTTATTTTTATGGACAAAAAACAATGGCTATGGGCTACTGTATTTGCTGGACTAGCAGCTGCCACGCGCTTAGTCGGAGTCTTCATGATTCCTGCACTCCTAATTGCCTTATTAGAATCAGAAAAAACTAACTGGACTCCAAAATCTATTCTTAAAATTATCAAAGAAAAATGGCTGACTATCTTGGGATTTTCCTTGGCGCTAGTGGGCTTAGGCGCCTACATGTTATTTCTTAATAGCGAGTTCCATGATCCCTTGTACTTTTTCCACGTCCAGTCAGAGTTTGGCTCAGGACGACAAGAAAATCTGATTCTTTTACCGCAGGTGATTTGGAGAGCACTAAAAATAGTCGCGACTGTGCCGTTTGGCCTGCCATGGATAACCTACACGCAGGAATTAGCATTCAGTGTAGGTACGCTTGCCGTCTTAATCATAGCTTGGCTCCAGAGAAAAACTCTTAAAATTCCCAGTAGTTGGCTGGCCTTTTCACTTCTTTCGACATTATTACCACCTCTGACTGGCTCTTTTTCCAGCATGCCTCGCTATGTGCTTGTTGCCTTCCCAATCTACGTAATCCTCGCCAGCTGGACGCGCCAGAGACTTGTCATTCGCGTTATACTACTGGTTGGATTTGGTTTACTACTCGTATTCAATACCATATTATTTATTCAGGGTCACTGGATAGCATAAGGAGTCTCATGAAAATATTAGTTACAGGCGGAGCCGGATTTATTGGTTCACATGTGGTCGATCGCTACTGCGCCCTTGGCCATGAAGTGATTGTTCTAGACAACTTGTCGACTGGACAGGAAAAATTTGTTAATGAGAAAGCTAGGCTTATTACTGCTGATATCACCGATCGTGAAGCCGTATCGAGAACTATTACGCAGGAAAGACCTGAGTTAATTAATCATCATGCGGCTCATATTCAGGTTGGTTACTCAGTAGAAAATCCCCAATTTGACGCAAAAAATAACATTCTTGGCCTTTTGAACATCATGGAAGCGGCTCGCAGCATTGGTGTCAAAAAAGTAATTATGGCTTCCACCGGTGGGGCTATGTACGGCAATAAGCAGACGCCATTTTCTGAAGAAATGAAGGAGGAACCGCTGTCTCCTTATGGCATCTCGAAGCGAGCAGGTGAGCTGTATCTGAATTACTATCGTGAACTTTATGGCATTCCGTATGTTGTGCTCAGATACTCGAATGTCTATGGTCCCAGGCAGAACGCTCATGGAGAGTCAGGTGTGATCGCGATTTTTAGTGAGCTAATAGCGGCAGGCAAACAGCCAAAAATTAATGGTGACGGCACGCATACCAGAGACTATGTTTTTGTTGAGGATGTGGCTAGGGCAAACGAGCTGGCTCTAGAGACTGAAGCCACTGGTGAGTTTAATATCGGTACCAATCGTGAGATTAGCACCAATGATGTTTTCGCTGCTGTTACGCGGGAATTTGGAACCAGTTCTGAGGTAGAGCATGGGCCCGAGCGACCAGGAGAGCAGGTGACGAGTTCTTTAGATTATTCTAAGGCGCAGCGAGTTTTGGGTTGGGAGCCTACTGTCGATTTTGAGAATGGAGTCAAGAAGACAGTTGAGTGGTACACTAAAACTGGAATATAAGATTATGCAGACCAACAAACTTTCCTTTTTGCTAAAAGATAGAAATGACTTAGTTTGGTGGGTTCCAGAGGAAAGTAAAGAAAACATTTCAGATGAGATGACTCTGGAAGCAGTACTAAACTACGGAACCTGGCAAGATGTCCAGGCCGCGATCAATATTTTGGGATGGTCAGATTCGGGCAGTATTTTTTCTTCTTTAGATTCAGCTAAACGCTCCAATCTTAGACCGGAAGTTCGACATTTTTTTAAGTTATATTTTGAAAAACATGAACCAAGCACTACACACTGAAATACTATCGGACAGTCAGCTTAAATTAATACAGCTAGTTGAGTCGTTCAAAGACGATTATTATTTGGTTGGTGGCACAGCTCTAGCTTTGCAAATTGGCCACCGACGTTCAATAGACTTTGATTTATTTTCAAATGAAAAAATCTCAACATCTGAAATTTTGAAGCAAGTGAAATCAGTGGCAGAAATTGAAAGAGTGCTAGTTGATAGCACGATCGAGCTCACCATTATGGTAAATGGGGTCAAACTCACCTGGTATGCCTTTGGATTTAAGCTTCTACCTGCAGTTGATGTTGATTTTTGTCGCATGCCAGATCCAGCCACTATTGGAGCAATGAAACTATATGCTCTAGGTCGTCGGGCGAAATGGAAAGATTATGTCGATCTGTACTTCTTACTTAAAGAATTTGATTTCACAAAATTGGCGACCAAAGCAGAGGAAATTTTTGGGACGGCTTTTGAAGAAAAATTAGCCAGAATCCAGTTGTCCTACTTTGAGGATATTAATTATCAAGAGCAAATTGATTTTATGCCAGGATTCTCCGTAGAGGATGAAGAGGTTAAAGAATACTTGACTTCAATTGCTCTAGCCTAATTTTCTCGCTCAAGCACATGAGCTCGTAGTTTTTCAGAACAAACAACCTGATCAATTTCATTAGAAGGACCAAAAAGTGTTAACTCGTCATAAGCAGTTTTTCCGTGCTCATAGGTAGAACTGTCAGCAAAAACGGCCATGAGATTAGTCGCTTCTGGCTTTTTATAAATGTCATAGGTATGACAGCCAACTTCCTCTAGCAAATAATGGAATTCTGGGCCTGTGTGGTAGCCATGAAAGGCAGACTGGACACTTACAAAGTACTCACCAGGTTTTTTCTCACAAACCTGCCTAGCGCAAGCTATAGATTCTTCAACAGAACGAGGCGCTGGCCGAAAGTAGCTTTGCACAAATCCGGGATTTAGCCAATGAAAAACAGTGATGAAAATAATTGGCAGACGAATCCAGTTTGGCATGAAGCTCACGAGGATAATTACTAAACTGAGTACTCCAAAAATATAATGACCTTGCAAGCCGAAAGGGGCCACGAGCTGCACCACGACTGTGACTGCCAATAGAAATACAGCAATCAACTCGGGCATGGCTTTCTTCTTTGTATATTTAAATTTGAGCATCAATACAAGCAAAATCAGAACCGTGAAAATAATTAATGTTCCAGAGCCAATGCCACTAAATAGAATTCGCCGCAAGAAATCCAGCTTGATACTCGTAGCGAGATTGAGTTGCTCCAGTCTCTCGTAATTAAGCATGAGAGTGGTGAAAGTGAAATTGTGTCTAAGCTCAAAGAAAATTAGCGGAGAATTAACCGCTATTTGGGCTCCAATCAAACTCAAGACTGCAGACAAAAGTTGTTTTTTTCGTAAAATTAAAAAGTAAAGGAGAATAAAAGCAATAGTTACGGGGGCGGCAGAGTAAGAAAAACCAGTTGCCGCCGCTAGAGATAAAGTGTGAAGCCAAAGCCAGCGGCTTTGTCTTCTCTTACGCCAAAGAACAAAAGCAAAGAAGGCCACGA
>CAZPFX010000028.1:5531-7363 GCA_964586055.1 uncultured Pseudomonadales bacterium
CTCGTCATTGGTCCTAAGAGGGGCGGCTTACCAGTTTTTTGCCACTGCTGCATCACGAAAAAATCCCGGCCGATGTCGTTCATGAGAAAGAGCGACTGGTCGATTTTATAGAGACGAAGCCAAGAAAAGAGGCCCAGGATAGAGATGCAGAGAACGGCGATAATTAAAGGTCGTTTCATAGTCGTTGTTTCTAGTTTAGAATGGATCAATGAAAGACACAAACCCAGTATGACAATTCAGCAGAAAAACATCTGGATCATCGTCCCTGGCCTTAATGAAGCTAAAACCATTGGTTTGGTCCTTAAAGATATAAAAAAAATCTCGACCAATATCATTTTCGTCGACGATGGATCAAGCGACAACTCTTCTGAGGTCGCCAAAAAAGAAATTTCCCACGTTCTCAGACACAAAATTAACCTCGGCAAAGGCTCAGCCCTAAAAACCGGCTGCGAGTATGCATTCAAAAAGCTTAGTGCAGAGGCAGTGATTTTCATGGATGCCGATGGTCAGCACGATCCAGAAGATCTCAAGCTTTTCTTCGAGGCGCTGAAGGAGCATGAGGTAGTTTTTGGGGTACGCTCCTTTAACGAGAAAATGCCCCTGGTAAGAATCTTTCTCAACAGAGTTGCTTCGCTTTTTGTCTATCTCATGTTTGGCTCTTATGTCCCTGATATTCCTTCTGGTTATAAAGCCATGACCAAAAATGCTTATGAGAAACTGCACTGGAACTCTCGTGATTATGCTGTCGAGATGGAAATTGCTGCCAAAGTCGCCGCCAAACACATTGATTACGTGACAGTTCCTGTCAGAACCATTTACAATAAGCTAGATCGCGGTATGACTCTCATCGATACCTTCAGAGTAGCGGGGCAAATGATAGGTTGGAGGCTCAGTCTGTGATGATTATCAATGATTTATTTGACTAAAAAGTGTAAAATAGCTTTGATGGCAAAAAAACAACTCAATAAAAAAGAAATTCAAGCAGTTCCAGTACGCCCATTTAGTGGTCAGCGTGTTTACTCCAATCATGTCGAGATTAATGTTTCACCTATTGAATTGAACATAAAATTCTGTGATGCTAGACCACCAGAAAACATTTTTGAATTAGAAGAAATTGACGAAACCAGAGTGCTGGAAGTTCCCATTGTTTCTGAAATAGTAATGCCAGTTGAAGTTGCTAGACAGTTGAAGAAAATTTTAAATGAAAGGCTCGAAGATTAATGCCAGCCACCATTACTCATAACACTAGTTCTATGAATAATTTACTGAATGATTATCTTATGATGACGGCAAATACAGGTTTGCCAGAGCCTTATGCTAGAGATGAAAAACTCAACTCTCCCTTAGATAGTAAAAAATTTGAAGATTATGCAACAGAAATGGAATCTTTATTGAAAAAAGATCCATCTAAATTTGTTAAACTTTTTTAAGTCTGCCAAGCTATGTATGATGTTAAAGCACATTCGAAATATGCAAAGAGGTTCAAAAAACTGCTTAACTCACTTTCAACAAACGATAGCAAGAAATTAAAATTATTTTTGCAGAGCACTCCCAAGGGAAATAAAACTTCTCATACAACCTGTAAAAAAATCAAGAATAACTACCAGTTTGATGTGCCAGGCGCAAAGGGAAATCGAGTAATATATAGAGTTTTTGATGACTCGAAAACAGTACTTCTTTTATTCGCAGGAAATCATGAAGACGCAAAATCATTTATTAAAAATTTGTGATCATTGACACGATGCCAGTAAGTATCACATATTGATACTTTATGGAATCGTACTATAAGGACAATCTATGAGTTTATTCCAAATAATTGCCACACTTTTCGC
>CAZPFX010000029.1:0-6698 GCA_964586055.1 uncultured Pseudomonadales bacterium
GGCTTAACTAACTTTTGTTCTGACACCAACAAACTCTCCCGTCTAATCCCTTTATCGCTAACTACACTTTCAACTGCTTTTTGAATATAAATAATAAGCTGATCAGCACCTTGTCCGCGATTGAGATTAAAAAGCATTTTCGCATAGTAAAGCGCGAACAACTGTATTAAGTCACTTTCTCTTTGCTCTTTATCTAAAGCGTCTGTCTCATATTCGACAGACGCTTTGTCCTCACCATAAAATTTTATTTTCAATGTCCCAATTAATTTTTGACCCATTAAATTTGAAAAAAATCCCATATAGTTTATACCTTCCTTCCTTATGCATACTTTGTCGACGACGTTGTACCAAATTAGAACCTATTTTGTAAATTACCCATTAGTAAAAATACCAAATTGTTTTTGTGCATTTGATAGAAATGTAATGTCTTGTGAGAGAACATCGTAGTTTATACCGAATTCAAATAAGTTCTTTTTGTATTCATCAGTGGTTAAACTATTCTTTGCAATTGAAATTATTATTTCTTTTCCTTCTAGATATTTTTCTCTTATTGAATCAGTCTGAGAATAATTTGATATCTTTAAAGCTATTCCAAAAAACCAAAGAAAACAACTTGCATAACCATGGCTTTCACTAACTAGCTTTCCATAAAATGCTGGATGATCATAACCCAGCCTATTTATTTCTTCTGGTAAAACTAATTCATTTTCAGTTAATGATAATATGAATTCTGTTGAATACTGATAGTCCTGATTTAGTTGTATTTCTAAACCTATTCTTGCTTCAGCTTCTACAATACCTTCATTGTCTGCAAGTAGCTCTCCAATTAGAGGAGCTCTATTATTAATAATTGGATGGGCCAGTTCATGAGCAATAAATCTTTCTTTTTCTGAATTTGATCTAAATCCAGCTGATAGTTTTATACAAAATACTTTTCCAAATGGCTGAACATCGTCTATATCACCTTCTGACCATTTCCAAGGTTCTGGATTAAAACCATCTTTGATTGCTTTTTTTTCAAATCTTTTCCAGTATAAATCTGGATCACAAAATATAATGTATTGTTGAGGTAATTCAGTGTTCTGATTTATTGCTGATAACTGTCCCTTAGTTGCAAGTATCAGTTGAGAGTATTGATTGATCTCATCCTGAAGTTGGGCTGAAACTTCCAAGGGTTGTAAAAAAGTAACGGATCCTACAGTTTTTTTATCAAAAGATGCTCCAAAAATTTCAATTTTTTGATTTGTTAAATGATCGGGGTCTAAAGTCATGTCTAACTATAGCATTTGCATTATCAAAAATTATTAAGATCTGTTCTTTGTCGGGGTGACTGGACTCGAACCAGCGATCTCGCGACCCCCAGCCGCGCATTCTACCAACTGAACTACACCCCGGTTTTTGGTTTCTACACTTTACGTAAGTTGTGGAATGTACTATACAACCTAGTAGAAAATACGTATAGTAAAAAACCCAAAGAGGAACCAAAGAGAAAAGGAAAATTATGGCAAAAAAACCAAAGCAACCAATCGTGAGTGTCGAGGCAGATGCGAAGCATCAAGCAGTAGACATCGCAATGCAACAAATAGAAAAAGAATTTGGCAAAGGCTCGATTATGAAAATGGGCGACAAGCTTAAGAATATGGCGGCCTACCCTGCTGTTTCGACTGGTTCCTTGGCTTTAAACCTGGCTCTTGGCATTGGTGGCTATCCTAAAGGAAGAATCGTTGAGATTTACGGACCAGAGGCTTCCGGAAAAACCACTCTCTGTCTTCATGCTATTGCGAATGTCCAGGCTAAAGGTGGCACTGCTGCCTTTATTGATGTCGAGCACGCTCTCGATCCTGTTCGGGCTAAAAAAATTGGGGTGAATTTAGATGATCTGCTTATTTCTCAACCAGATTATGGCGAACAAGCGCTAGAGATTGCCGAAACTTTAATCAGGTCTGGTGGCGTTGAGATTGTGGTCATCGATTCCGTCGCTGCCCTCGTTCCCAAATCTGAAATAGAAGGAGAAATGGGAGATTCACAAATGGGTGTCCAGGCCAGACTGATGTCACAGGCGATGAGAAAATTGACGGCTGCGATTAGTAAAACCAAAACCTTAGTTATTTTCACTAACCAAATCAGAATGAAGATCGGCGTCATGTTCGGTAGCCCCGAAACAACTACAGGAGGAAATGCCCTGAAGTTCTACGCTTCACAACGGCTAGACATTCGAAAAATTGGCAATATCCAGGAGGGTGAAAAAATTGTTGGTAGCAGACACAGAGTCCGTGTTAAGAAAAATAAAATGGCGCCTCCATTCCAAACCACTGAGTTCGATATGGATGACTGCGGTATCTCTATGACTGGAGATGTTGTCGACATTGGTGTCGAAACAAACATTATTGAGAAAAGCGGAAGCTTCTTTAAGTATGAAGGCGAAGTCTTAGCCCAAGGCCGAGAATCTACTAAACAACACCTAGCTGAACATCACGATCTCATGAGGAAAATTCAAAAAGAGATCTGGGAAAAGCTTAAGCAGCAAGATTGACTATAAGAGTCTCTGGCAGTACAATAGCACCTGCCCTTCGACATATTAAGAAGAGAGATAAGTATTAAAAAAATACGTATGAATCAATCAATAATAGTTCTTCACCAGAACAAAGAAACGCTAATACCGTCAAGACGGTAGCTTCCGTAACAAACGGGTGCGTCTCTATTTGATTCTCTAAATCTTCTTAAATGTTCTAAGTGGCTAAGAAAGTTCTTATGTCATTATTCAGCAATCTCTCAACCTTGTTTGGACCAGATCAGAAACGAAAAAGTCAACAAAAGCAGAAATCCCAAAAACCAAAGCAACAAACCCAGCCTGCTCAGGATCACAAAAAACAGTCTCATCCACAGCATCAGCAGAAACAACAGCAGCCAGTTCAACAAAAAATGGCAGTTCCAGTCGCTGAAGAAATTCAAGCAAAGGCTCGTGAAATTATTGTTGAGGCTAAAGCTGAAGCTCTTTCAATTCGTAGCAAAGCGGAGCGCGAAAGTCGCGATTTCTCTAGACAACTAGAAGAACAACAACGAACCCTTAACACCCAGCTCGACAAGCTAGACGAGAGACTTGATCAACTATCCAAAAAAGAAGAACGACTAGAAAAAGATCGCCAAGATCTCGCCAAGGCTAATGAGGATCTAACCAAGAAGCGACAAGACTTAATCAAGTCGCTTGAGAAAGTGGCTGAACTCACTCGCGAAGAAGCCAAAGCTGAGCTTTTCCGTGGACTTGATGAGCAATTAACCAAAGACAAAGCTCGCTTAATCAGACAAAAAGAAGAAGAAGCTAAAGAAGCAGCTGACGACCGTGTAAAAGAAATCTTAATTGATTCTATGTATCACGGCGCCACCGACTTCGTTTCTGAATACACCATTTCCACCGTTCAACTACCTTCTGAGGAATCAAAGGGAAAAATCATCGGTAAAGGTGGTAGAAATATTAACTCTTTCGAAGAACAGACCGGCGTTGATGTCGATCTAGATGCTTCACCAACCGAAGTTCGCCTTTCATGCTTTGACCCAGTCCGACGTGAGATCGCTAGAATCGCCCTCGAGAGATTAATTCGCGATGGTCGTATTCAACCTTCTCGTATTGAGGAAGTGGTTGCCAAAGTCAGAAAAGAGATCGATAAAGTCACTCTGGAAGCTGGCAAGAATCTCTGCCACGAGCTCTCTATCTATAACCTTCCAGTTGAGCTAATGCAGCTAATTGGTAAGTTTAAGTATCGATTCTCTTATGGACAGAACCTGATCGCTCACACGCTTGAGGAAACAAAAATTGGTATCAAGCTGGCTAGCGAGATGGGCCTTGATGTGAACACAGTGAAGCTTGGTTGCTTACTCCATGATATTGGAAAAGTTTCAGAAGAAGCCGAAGGTAGTCACGTCGAGCTCGGTGTCCAAATCGCCAAGAGATTCAATATCGCTCAACCAGTTGTCGACTGTATTGCCCAGCATCATGAAGATGAGCCCTTCTCTGGTCCAGAACAGGTCGCTGTTTACATTGCTGATGCTATCTCTGGTGCAAGACCAGGTGCTCGATACGAGAACTACGATGCCTATGTGAAACGACTCCAGAGTCTCGAGGACATTGCTATGAAACATGATGCGGTTAAACACGCTTATGCTATCCAAGCAGGTCGAGAAGTCAGAGTCATTCTCCAACCAGAGAGAACTAAAGACGATGATGTCACCGTTCTCAGCAATGCTATTCGTGATGAAATCAAAAACACCATGACCTACCCTGGAACAGTCACCGTGACTGTCATCAGAGAGATTCGCGGCACAGCAGTCGCGAAATAGGCTGGTATACTAGTTGGGCAATATGCATCAATTTTGGCTCACAGCACAAGTTATAACCTCAGTCTTTTTGATTGCAGCTATTCTGTTGCAGTCACAGGGATCAGGTCTGGGAGCAACTTGGGGAGGCGGGGGCGAAACTTATCACACACGAAGGGGTCTAGAAAAGGTCTTGTTTTATCTGACAATTGTCGGTGTGGCCTTTTTCGTAGTCGCTGCTTTGGGTGTAGTAGCAACCCGATAACGCCCTATGCGTAAATTTTATTGGTATTTCACGGCATACGTCAAAAAACATGGTGTTATTTTTGTCTTTTCTCTACTAGCTGCGATTACTTTTTTCTCATTCGTTCTACCAACCCTGGCCACAACTCTAGAAAAAGGTGACCGTTTTTATATTGGCATTATTGGCGACTACAGCATTAATGCTTTGCCCGACATAATCGCTGATCAACTCAGCATTGGACTCACGTCTGTGACTGAGGACGGCAGCGTCATCCCCACCTTGGCCGAAAGATGGACGATTGAGCAGGAAGGCAAAGCCTATCGCTTTGTTCTTAAAAACAACCTTCTTTGGCAAGATGGCACACCGATTAAACCAGAAGATATTCAGTACAATTTATCTGACACCAACGTCGCCTACACCGCCAACGACGTAGTTTTCCAACTTCCAGATAACTTTGCCCCCTTCCCTAGCCTAGTCTCAAAACCTTTATTCAAAACTGAGTATCAAAAAAAATGGGGATCGGCTAAAAAACCCATGCTCATCGGCATTGGTAAATACAAGCTTCTAGATTACACAACCAAAGGCAACCGCTTGGTAGAAGTTATTGTGGATAGCTCAACGGCTAGATACATTTATCGTTTTTATCGAACTGAGAATGACGCCATCCTGGCTTTTAAAGGAGGCGAGGTAGATCTTCTTTTAGACTTGGTCAAACAACATGACATTTATGAATGGCCACAAGTAAAAACTACACCGACTACCAGCACAAACAAATATTTAGCTGTATTTTTCAACACCAGAGATCCACTCTTCTCAAAAAATGTTCGACAAGCCTTCTCATATGCCATCACGAAACCAACCGGCATAGAGCGAGCTATTAGTCCAATAGACTCAAATTCCTGGGCCTATCTTCCAGGAGGAAAGTCTTACGACAAAGACTGGGAGAGAGGCATCGAGCGCCTCATTGATGAACCACCGCAGCAGCCCCTTGAATTTGAGCTCACCACCACTCCCGTTTTCGAAGACAAGGCTGAGAAAATAAAAACAGAACTTGAGGCTTTTGGTGAAGCCGCTGCTGAAAATTGCGCCTCTAATAAAAATATTGATGACAAAATTCTTTGTGATTATATGAAAGCGAAAGTTAAAATTAAAATTTCTAACTTCCCAGACACTACTGACTTTCAAATGTTACTCATTGCCCAAGAATCCCCCTCTGATCCTGACCAATACTATCTCTGGCACTCTGATCAGAGCACCAACTTCACTGGCTACAAAAACACTAGAATCGACAATTTATTAGAAAAAGGTAGAAAAACTTTCAACCAAGCAGAGAGAAAAGAAATCTATCAAGAATTTCAGCAATTCCTTTTAGAAGACCCTCCGGCAATATTCCTTGAGCACCTAACCACATACCAGGTAAGTCGCTAATTTATAGATGGCGCAACTTTTTACGCATTAACTCGAAGCTTCGGACTGGCCAGTACCATTTATTCAGGGGAATATCGTGCGCTGGTAAATATGCTAGTTCTTCTCCTCCAAAGCCTCTTTTGAATAACGAGACGCCGGCGTAGCGATGATCTTTTTCCCCTTCGGGCGCCACGCCCCAAAGATTGTAAGTCGTCATACCTCTCTCTATTGCTTCTTGAATTACTCGCCATTGAACTGCATAAGATCCCGGAAGACGCGAGTTCTCTTCTGACGAAACGCCGTAGTGATACGCTGCCTGACCGTTATAAAAAATCACAAATGCAGAAGCTAGAAGGGTTTCACCATCCCAAGAATGAACTAGAGTCGCCTGGTCGCGAGCTGCGAAGGCCTTAAACTGCTCTTCTAAAAACTCAAGTGAGAACGGGACGAAGCCATGCCTAGAGGCGAGCTCTGCTTGAAGATCATAAAAACTTCTAATCTCCTCTGCATTCTTTGTAATCGTGGTGGTAATTCCTAGTTTTTCCGCCTTTCGAATAGATCCTCTGGTATTCTTTCGCATCTGCTTAAGTATTTCCTCTGATCCCAGGGTCAAATCTATCTTAATAGTCAGATCTGCTGTGACGTGCATTGGGGAATTTATACTACCCAGTGTTGCGCAGATAGAAGTGTTCAATTCATTATCAGCAACCTGAGGTCTAAATCTGACGAAGGAACA
>CAZPFX010000030.1:0-6675 GCA_964586055.1 uncultured Pseudomonadales bacterium
AGTGAGAGTTCTTCAATGTTTGGTGAGTTAGCAGACATGTTGCAAGAACCAAGTTCAATCTGTGGTCTGCCTGGAATTAATGTTCCAGTGTTTAGAGATCCCGAAACGAATTTATTTCTTGGCTTAAACATCGTTGCCCCTGCCTGGAGAGAAGATTTAGTTATCCAGTTCGGCGACGCCTATGAAAAAGCCACAAGTTGGAATTCTTGGAGAAATAATGACTGATAATAAATACGAGCTAGTCTGTGGCATGGAAGTTCATGCTGAGTTAAAAACAGCTTCAAAAATGTTCTGCGGTTGTAAGAACGATCCTTTTGGAGCCGAAAAGCCTAACTCTCACACCTGTCCTGTTTGTCTCGCTCTTCCTGGAGCCTTACCTGTGGCAAATAAAAAAGCCATCGAGTGGACAATAAAGCTCGGTTTAGCACTTGGTTGCAAGATCAATCTTTTTTCAAAGTTCGATCGCAAACATTACTTCTACCCAGACCTTCCAAAAGGTTATCAGATTAGTCAGTATGATTTGCCGTTTTGTTATGACGGGAAGCTTGAGACTAGTCTTGGCACAGTTCGGATTCATAGGATTCACTTAGAAGAAGACACGGGAAAACTGCTTCACAAAAAAATTAATGGTGAAGATGTCAGTCTCATCGACTTTAATCGTGGTGGTGTACCATTAATTGAAATTGTTACCGAAGCCGATATTCATTCTCCAGAACAAGCCAAAGAGTATGGCAAGAAGCTGCGCGAATTACTCAGATACTTAGAGATCTCTGACTGCGACATGGATCAGGGTGGCATGAGGCTTGAAGCAAATGTATCGCTTAGACCAGTTGGAGAAAGTGGCTTGCCATCATATAAAACAGAACTTAAAAATATCAACTCATTTAAATTTATGGAACAGGCCATTAATTTTGAGATGAAGCGTCAGGAAAAGAAGCTTATTGCTGGAGAAGAAATCCAGCAAGAGACCCTTGGTTGGAACACGACTACTCAAGAGACTTTCTCTCAGAGAAGTAAAGAAGAAGCCGAAGATTATCGCTATTTTCCAGACCCAGACTTACCTCCCGTTCGATTTACCCAAGCTCAGATAGATGAAATGAAGGCATCATTGCCAGAATTGCCAACTCAGATAGTCAAGCGCTGGGAAGGTGAATACCAGATAGAACCAAGATTTGGCTCTAAACTTTTCAATACGGCATCAGAAGCTAATATTCTTGATTCTCTTTTTTCTAGCGCTAAAAATAAAAAAGTTGCCGTAGATAAATTAGCATCAGCTTTGGTTAATAAACAAATTTCTTTGCCTATAGTTGAGTCAGATGTAGAAAAAACTATCAATGATTTTTCTGCTCTGCACTCTGTGGAAGACGTTGATACAGTCGAATTAAAAACAACAATTGAAAAAATTCTTTCAGATAATCCTGACGTCAAAGAAAAATATTCCAGAGGCGAAAAACAAGTCCTAGGTTTCCTAATGGGCCAAGTTATGAGAGTTTCGGGAAAGAAACTAGATCCAGCCGCTGTTCGTGCTACGATACTCTTGAGTTTAGAGGAGTAGCTTTCGGCACATGCAACAAGATTTCGTTCATCTCCACGTTCATACTGAGTATTCTTTACTAGACGGTCTCTCAAAAATTGATAAACTTCTCGACGAAGTCATCGCCCACGGCCAGAAGGCAGTGGCCATCACCGATCATGGCAACATGCATGGTGCGATTCATTTTTACAACGCTTGCAAGAGGAAGGGAATTAAGCCGATCATAGGCCTCGAGGCCTATTACGCCAAGGGCTCTCGCAAAGATAAACAAACCAAAATGGGTTCCGATCAGGCTCATCTAACTTTACTCGCACAAAATTTCAAAGGTTATCAGAACCTAATGGCCATGGTTTCAATCGCTAATTTTGAAGGCTTCTCATATAAACCACGAATTGATTTCGAGACGTTAGCTGCACATTCAGAGGGAGTCATAGTCACTAGCGGTTGTATGAATAGTCCTTTTAATCGTCTACTTCGCCAAGGAAAACAAGAAGCGGCGGAAGAATTATTTAAAAAATTTGCTGAAACATTTAAAGACCGCTTTTACGTTGAAATCCAAATTCATCCGGCTGTTTCAGAGCAGCAAGAACTCACGAAAATGTCAGTAGCTATGGCGCGGAAACTTGATTTGCCTTTAGTAGCCACAAACGATGTTCACTATGTCAAAGCTAGCGAGGCCAAAGCCCAGGACGCACTTCTTTGCGTTCAGACAAGAAGATTAATTTCAGACACAAACAGAATGACGATGATGGACTCTCCCGATTATTATTTGAGGTCGTCTCAAGAAATGATTGAACTGTTTCATGAGTACCCAGATGCAATAGAAAATACGGCCAAGATCGCCGAGATGTGTGATGTGACAATCCCAACAGGTCAACTTATTTTTCCAAAATTTGATGTGCCTGAGGGAGAGACGGAGAACACTTATTTAAAGAAGCTTTCAGAAGCTGGGCTCAAGAAAAAATACGGCACCATCACGAAAGTTTTGCAGGATCGTATGGATTATGAACTTGGAGTTATTATCGAAAAGGGCTATGCCACGTATTTTCTAATCACTCAGGACTTTGTGAACTGGGCTCGAGGACAAGGCATTGGCGTCGGTCCAGGTAGAGGATCGGCGGCTGCCTCCATTGTTTCTTATTCCTTGGGAATTACGACTATCGATCCGATGTTTCACGATCTTCCTTTTGAAAGGTTTCTAAATCCTCAGCGTCCCACTCCTCCTGATATTGATATGGATTTTGCTGATAATCGTCGTGACGAAGTTATTAGTTACGTTGCTTCAAAATACGGCTTTGATCACGTCGCTCACGTCATCACTTTTGGACGCATGGAAGCTAGAGTATCGATTCGGGACATTGGTCGAGTTCTTGGCATGCCCTATGAGGAGCCAGATCGGATCGCAAAGCTAATCCCTAATATCCCTGCCAAAAAAGTTTCGTTGAAGAACGCAGTTGAGTCAGTTAATGAACTGGCGGAATACTATAAGCAGCCAAAGTACAGGAAGCTGATAGACCTCGCTCAACAAGTAGAGGGTTCTATTCGTCACTCGTCTGTCCATGCTGCGGCCATCATCATTACAGATAAACCACTCCAGGAGTACACCCCAATTCAGAAAGACTCAAAAACTGGCAAAACTATCACTCAATACGACATGTATGCCTTGGATTGTAATATTTCTGATGACGCCATCGGTCTTCTTAAATTTGACTTTTTAGGGTTAAGAAATCTTTCTACGATTCAAACAGCTATCGAGATGATAGAGCTTCATAAAGGTATAAAGATTGACATAACAACCATTCCTCTTACTGACAAAAAAACCTACTCTCTTCTTTCTAGCGGGGAGACTATGGGAGTTTTCCAACTCGAGTCAGCTGGAATGAGACGGGTAGCGCGCAGTCTTAGACCAAGTCAATTTTCTGACATCATGGCTATGGTAGCTCTATATCGACCTGGACCTATGGAGCTTATTCCTGAGTTTATTGAGGGCAAGCACAATCCTAAGAAAGTTAAGTATCCTCACCCTTCTCTGAAACCTGTTCTTGAAGAGACTTATGGGATCATGGTTTATCAGGAACAAATTCTCCAAATTGCCAATGTTATGGCGGGCTATTCACTCGGTGAGGCTGACATTCTACGAAGAGCCATTGGTAAGAAGAAAAAGAGTCTCTTGGATGAGAATAAACGCCGTTTTGTCTCACAGTCAGTCGCGAATAATTACACCAAGGATGTGGCTGAAAAAGTTTGGGGTTTCATCGAAGCGTTTGCGAACTATGGCTTTAACAAGCCTCATGCCGCGAGTTACGCCATGATCGCTTACCAAACTGCGTGGCTAAAAGCTAATTATCCAGTCGAGTACATGGCCGCACTAATGAGTGTTGAGTCTGGATCTCACTCGATGAATCGAGATGAGAAGGTTGCCTATGCCATTGAGACCTGCAAAAAAATGGGCATCTTCGTTGTGCCCCCAGACATTAATAAATCTGACAGTGACTTTACGATCGAGAAAGAAGAAAAATCTCTAGAGGGTCTCAAGATTCGCTTTGGCCTTAATGCGATTAAGCACGTCGGTGAACAAGCTTTGATCAATATCATTGAAACGAGAAATCGAGTCGGTGCCTTTCATTCTTTTACTCAATTTGTATTTGAGACTGATGGTAGAAAAGTTAATAAAACTACTCTCGAATGTCTGATTAAAGTCGGTGCTTTTGACGAGTTCGGAACCAGGGCTAGCATGCTCGAGAATCTTGAGTCCATCAGACAAACTGCTAATCAGCTGAACTCCGATGTCGAAGGTCAAGACACACTTTTCTCGAAAATTAAACACTCGGCACAGGAAATGCAAGATACTTTTCCAAAAATTAATGAATATCCTAAAGCAGAGCTGCTTTCGTTCGAGAAAGAGCTTCTTGGACTCTATCTTACTGAACATCCGATGGCACATGCCCTAACCGCAGTCTCAAAGAGAGCAACAAAAACCATCGCTGAGCTTGACGCAAGCGTTCATACCGGGGCCACTTTCCTTTTTGGAGGAGTCATCACTGATATTCGCGAAGTAAATACAAAAAAAACTGGCAAGCTCATGGCTTTCGGCAAAATTGATGACGGCACAGGCTCTCTTCCATTCGTGGCTTTCCCAAAAATTTACGATCAGTTTTCAGCAGATTTAAGACGCGATGCCGTGGTTCTGGTAAAAGCCAAGTTAGATAATAGAGAAGAAGAGCTTCAATTAATTTTAGAAAAGGTGAAGCCACCGAGTGATGCAGATCAAGAAACAACTCTGTCTGCCGATCACGAACTGTTTATTCCCAGAAAAACCTCTCAGGAAACACTGGAGAAACTTGGTACATTACTCAAATCTCATGAAGGTGACGAAAGTGTAATTGTTCTTATTCCAAATGGAAATGAACCCCAGCGCATGAGACTTCCCTACGGCGTGACTTGGTCAGAAAAGCTCGAGAATGAGGTCGCAAAACTTCTAAAATAATCCCGCATTGAGGTATGGCTCCAGAACTTGTATAATTCCACCCCGTGAGCGAAACCGGGAAATCCAAAATCAATAATTCTAAGAAGACGCCAAAGTACATTTTTGTATCTGGCGGAGTTCTTTCTGGGCTTGGGAAGGGCATTACCGCTGCTTCTTTAGGATATCTTCTCAAAAATCAGGGCTACAGTGTCACAAATATTAAGTGTGAAAATTATCTAAATCTTGACTCAGGAAACATTAATCCAGTCGAGCACGGAGACGTTTTTCTTTGCGAAGACGGCCTAGAAGCAGACCTAGATCTTGGTTCTTATGAGCGTTTTCTATCCCAAGAAGTTGGCCATCTAAATTTCACTACCGTTGGCCAAATTTACCTCTCAGTCATTAAAAAAACCCAAGATCTTCACTTTGATGGAGCCACTGTTGACGCTTTGCCATATGTGCCAGAAGAAGTTATCAAAAGAATCACTTTAGCAGGTGCTGGCTTTGATATTGTTCTAGTCGAGCTCGGAGGCACCGCCGGCGAGTACCAAAACGTAATTTATTACGAAGCTTATCGCATCATGAAGCTTAGATTCCCCAAGGACACCCTTCACCTTCACGTCACCTACTTCCCAAATCCTTCCCACATTAATGAATTAAAATCAAAACCAACTCAGCTCTCTGTCAGAAAACTTAATGAGCTCGGCATCCAACCAGACTTTATTGTCGGCAGAGCCAGAACCAACATTGACGACAAGCGTAAAGAAAAAGTTGCTTATTACTGCAATCTTGCCAAAGAAGACGTTATCTCGAACCCTGATTGTGACACTGTGTATGAGCTGCCCCTAGTTTTTGCTGACCAAAAATTTGATCAAGCTGTGCTGAAAAAACTAGGGCTTCCAGCTAAAAAAGCAGATTTGAGCGAGTGGAAAAACTTTGTTGAAAAAATTACTTCTCCAAAGTCTAAGAAGATCAATATCGCCATCATCGCTAAGTACATCGCTACCGGAGATTTTGAGCTTAAAGATTCCTACGTTTCTCTCTTAGAATCATTGAATTATGCTTCTTGGCATGGAGATGTTGATTTACAAATTGACTTTATTAACGCCGAAGAACTTGAGAAGAAAAAGAAAAAAGCAGTTGATGCTCTTGAGAAAGCAGATGGCATTATTGTCCCAATCGGTTGGGGAGAGCGCGGAGTTGAGGGAAAAATCGATGCTATTACTTATGCTCGTGAGAAAAAAGTTCCTTTCCTTGGTCTTTGCTACGGTATGCAGCTGGCAAGTGTTGAGTTCGCCAGAAATGTTGTCGGTCTAAAAGATGCTCACACCTCCGAAGTTCGTCCAGATACTCCATATCCAATTATTCACGACATTCCTTTTGAGGAAAAATACCAGAAGATCAAGGGTGATGGTGCTAGCATGCGTCTTGGCGCCTACGACTGCGTTCTAAAAGAAGGCACTCTTGCTCACAAGATTTATTCTAAGCACGATGGTTTTAAAGATAAAAAAGAGAATCTAATCTCGGAGCGGCATCGTCATCGTTATGAGTTCAACAATGAATACCGAGAAGCCCTAGAAAAGCACGGTTTTATCATCTCTGGAACCTCTCCAGACGACTTCTTCGTCGAAGTGATCGAACTCCCAGAGTCTCAACATCCATTCTTCTTAGCTAC
>CAZPFX010000031.1:0-5269 GCA_964586055.1 uncultured Pseudomonadales bacterium
GAGGCATAAAAACATTATGAAAAAAGCCGTTTACACAAGATTGTTGACAGACCCAGAGATAGCAGTTTGCTTTGTACCTATTTTCTGAGCTAATTTTTCTTGAGACAAACCTAGGTCAATTCTTTTTCTCATCATTAACGCAATTAGAGAATACTCTAACTCAAGATCGTCGTAAGCCTTTTCAACCCGCGGGTCTTTCAACAAATCGTGTTTAATTTTTTCAAATGGAATTGTTTTCATACGGAGATTATTACATATATGTTATATTTTATTCATTCTTTTTAGAGTACTTCAAAAGCCTGACGCCAACTGTAGAGCCAGTCAGATCAAAAACAGCTTTTATTCAATCTTGACACTCTGGGACGATATCCGTACCTGGGTTGAGGGTCATGAGTTGTTTGTTTTTCCATAGCTGATGATAGAAAATTAACCAGTTTATTGCTTCTCTGTTTATTGACCTCATTCAAGAAACTGGGAAATCATATAAAAAATGAAACTGTTTTTGGATTTATGCCAACTGCAAGGAAAGTCTTGTTCCAAAGCATAGTTATTATAAAAAAGACCTATTTCTAGGTCTTTTTAACACTTGTTGCGGGACTGGGGGTCGAACCCAGCCTGTGAGATTATGAGCCTCACGTGCACCGTACACTATCCCGCGTTCGATAGTATACAGTCTTACCTGGTGATCGTCAAAGTTAAGTCAAGTTTGGTATACTATGCGTCTGGCAATGTGGCAGGGTAGCTCAGTTGGTTAGAGCATCGGATTCATAAACCGAAGGTCCCGAGTTCGAATCTCGGCCCTGCTACACTTTTCTTCAATTTTCATGCAAGTCTTACTCACTACTCCCTTGATCAATATTCACGCCTCGGGAAGAAATGAAACTCTTGAGAGCCTTCAGGCTTCTCTTCCTTCAAAGCAAATCAAAAGAATGCGGCAGAAACATACTGCCAATTTAGAGTTTGTCACCACAAAAAGCCCATTCATTTCCGAAGATACAGACGCTCTCATTACCAACGATCCAAATGTTGCCCTGGCTGTAAATGCTGCAGACTGTTTACCTATAATTGGCTGGCATAAAAATGGCATCCGTTTCTCTATCCATGCTGGACGTGTTGGCACGGAAAAAGACATTCTAAAAAAGACACTGATCTTTATAAAAGACACAATTGGCATTAAAGACGATCTCTCGCTTTGGTTTGGCCCACATATTTGTAAAGATTGTTATGAAGTTGATAGAGATAACGGGACTACGTACAACCTTCGGGAGAAAAATACCAGTCAAGCTATATCAGTTTTTCCAGATTTAAGAAACAAAATCTTCTATTCCGAGTACTGCACCGCCCATCACAACGACCAGTGGTACTCTTACCGAAAAGAAGGTAAAGGTGTGTCGATGAATTGGTTCTTAATTTCACAAACATAACCAAAAACCCCCGCTAAATAGCGAGGGCTTTCTTGTTTCAATTCGTTCTAGGTGATGATTACATCATCCCACCCATACCACTCATATCTGGAGCAGCTGGTTTCTTATCTTCTGGCACATCAGTGACCAAACATTCGGTAGTTAAGATCATTGAGCCAACAGAAGCAGCGTTCTGAAGAGCTGCAATATCGACCTTAGCTGGTTCGATGATGCCGGCCTTAATCATGTCGCCAAACTCGTTGGTCATGGCGTTAAAGCCATAGTGCGGATCGTTCTTTTCTGCAATACTGCGGACAACCCATCCAGCATCGACACCTGAATTCTGAGCGAGCATTCTGAGAGGTTCTTCAACGACTTCTTTAATGAGATCAATGCCCATCTGTTCATCGCGAGACTTTGAGGTCATCTTCGAAAGGACCTTACCTGCTTGGATATAGGTCACACCACCGCCAGGGATAATTCCCTCATCAATGGCTGCCTTAGTCGCACCCTTAGCATCTTTAACTCTCTCTTGAAGATTCTTCATCTCAATTTCGCTCGAAGCACCAACTTGGATGACGGCGACGCCACCAGTTAGCTTAGCTTTTCGCTCTTGGAGTTTTTCGATGTCAAAATCGGAGGTTGAAGCCTCGATTTGAGAATCAATTTGGGCTACCCTGGCATCAATGTCAGCCTGTGAACCAGCCCCACCGACGATGACTGTTTCCTCTTTGGAAGACTTTACAGCATCTGCTCTACCAAGGTCTTCAACAGCGACATCTTTGAGCTGGCGACCTGTGTCTGCGGAAATGAAATTGGCATTAGTTAGAACTGCGACGTCGTGCAAAAGTTCTTTTTTACGATCACCAAATCCTGGAGCTTTTACAGCCAGAACATTGAAAGTGCCGCGAAGCTTATTTACTACTAAGGTAGTAAGCGCTTCACCATCGACATCATCAGCGACGATCACAAGATCTTTACTAACCTTCATGAAGTTCTCAAGCATTGGCAAGAGTTCTTGAATATTAGAAAGTTTCTGATCAGTAACTAAGATGTAAGGATTCTTGATCTCCGCTTCCATGGTGTCACTATTGGTGACGAAATATGGTGAAGAATAACCCTTGTCGAGAATCATGCCTTTTTTATGATCAATGGTGATATCCATGGTCTTACCTTCTTCGACTTCGACCACGCCATCTTTACCTACGAGCTTCAGAGCTTCAGCAATTTTCTTACCGATTTGCTCATTCTGGGCGGAGATAGTGGCGACTTTTTCCCAGTCAGCTTCTTTGACAGGCTTGGCAAGTCTACGAATCTCTTCGACCACTGCTTCTACAGCACGATCAATACCACGCTTCATGATCATTGGATTAGCTCCAGCGGTCACGTACTTCATACCTTTAGAGGCAATTTTTTGGGCCAAAAGCGTAGCTGTGGTAGTTCCGTCACCTGCAACGTCGTTGGTTCTGCTAGCCGCTTCTTTGACGAGCTGTGCACCCATGTTCTCAAATTTGTCCTCTAGGGTAATTTCTTTTGCGACACTAACACCATCGTGAATGACGTTTGGAGCGCCCCATGATTTATCAAGGGCAACGTTTCGACCCTTAGGACCAAGCGTTGTGGTCACAGCTGCTGCTAACTTATTGATACCAATAAGCATCTTTTGGCGAGCATCATCTCCAAATAATAATTGTTTTGCTGGCATAATTTTCCTTCTTTAAACTAACTTTTACTTATTTACTAACTACAGCGAGTACATCCTCAAACTTGAGGAATTGATACTCTATTTCACCAACTTGGAATTCATTGCCACCCCATTTTTTGTAGATGACTGCATCACCTTTCTTAACTGGGCAAGCAACCTTTGCGCCATGATCCATGACGTCATCTCCACAGGCAAGAACTATGCCATGCTGTGGTTTTTCTTCATGAGAATCTGGTAGATAAATACCTGAGGCAGTTTTCTTTTCCACTTTGGCTGGCTCTACGAGCACATATCCTGGATTGGGTTTTATTTTTGAAACAGTGATTGCTGCTGCCATATGACTCCTTTTTAGCAGAGATACTTAATGTCTGCTTGTAAGCAGTTATACTAATCGACTGCTAACAGAGAGTCAACCGACATTTCGTTGTTATTGGGATATTGGCTCAGCGCTAACGACAACTTCTGTATGACCAGATTCAGAGCTGGCGGTGACTTCAGAAAGCAAAAAGCCTTCGCAGTTTAAGCCACGGTCCTCAAAGTGAACATTTAGTTCTCTTTTTACTAGTTCTTCGACGTTATTGCGGTTTTTCCTGATTTGATCGAGAGTCAGTTCTGAGAAAACGCTGGCGACTCTGCTCCTAGCTGTTGGGCGAACCACTTTGGAGACCATATTTTCGCCAATATTTTCCCAAAGCTCTGGGGCATTGGCCTTATCAATACGAAAAACAATCGAGCCCTCAACGGTGATATTAATCCCGTCTGCCGTAGAGACAGTGATTGGTTCATCGCCAAGAGCCTCTCTATTTTTTGAATAATCAAAGCCTCTTCTTATCGAGTACTCAAGAACTTGAGCATTAAAAAGCTTAGCAACCTGCCAAAAAGGAATTTTGAAATGAAGACCTGGGCCCCAGACACGAGGCAGAACACCACGACCACGATCGTAGACACAAGCTACATGTCCCGGTGGAACCGAAATAAAGAAGCCACCGACGACCTCGTCAACTAAAAATGAAACTACTAATCTATCGAACTCCATAAGAGGATATTGTACCCCATCTAGACTGTTTTCACGAGAGATGGCTCGTCCGGAACCTCTGCTTCTTGCTCTTTTTTAAATTTATAAGCCTGGTATTTTTGTTGGATCAGCAGAACTGCTTTAAGAACAATACTAAAAATCAAGGTAGTGATAACAAAAAGCTTTTTTCCCGCAGGTAGAGCCATAAAGATTACAAAAGAAACTAGGGGTAAAACCAGCTGCATGCGGACAACTTCATCGCGACTGACTGGATAAATAGAGGTTAGCATTACGAAAGTCTCTAAAATTAAAATTAAAATCGACTGAATAAGATTTAATCTAAAACTAGTGTGAGTTAGATCTATGGAATTCATGAAGACTAAGTTAAATGGTTGCTCCACATCTGGCATAAATGAGTAAATGAGGTGTGAGTCTGCGCCTGGTAAACCAGTGTTAAACATGCGCCAGAGCATCAGAGCGATCGCCACCTGAACTGTCAAAGCAAAAATCTCGCCAATTAGTATTCTCGTATTTTTCTTTAAGACCTGTTTAGTAGCTCTTTTTTCGAGAATTGGATTGCCCGCAAATTTTTCTTTAATTTCGCGAATTTTTGCTGCAATATCTCTTCTATCTTTTTCGGAGTGGTGTCCAGACAAAGAAAGTGGCAACATCAGAATTCGAATCAGGATAGTCAATAAAATAACCGCCACACCCATATCGGCATGACCACGGGTAAGTTGCTCCAAAATCCAGTAGAACAAAATAAGAATATTAAAAAAAGGCTGATATAAGAACGTGGTAATAACACCACCAATGGCGGTAAACATATTTTAACTAACCAGTTGCTGTTTTGGCTCTGAAGTAAGGCTTTGAACTAAATTTAGGACATCACGAAGTGAAACCACCAGATCTTCCGAGAGCTCCAAAGTTTCAGAATCGAACGAAACCCTCTGTAAAACATTGTTGGAATCATCGACGAAGTTATCAAAACCTTGATGAATAATATCAGCATTTTCTTCAATCCACTCCTGCTGCTCTTTATCTGGCATGTCGACAATACGCTTTAGCACAACCTCCAGCTCTTTAAGTTGTCTATTTTTCAGATACAAGTCAAATCTTACCGAATCGTTGCTGATGTTTGTCATG
>CAZPFX010000032.1:0-4979 GCA_964586055.1 uncultured Pseudomonadales bacterium
CAACCTTCTCTGCCGGCTGCATTGCCACAGACAGGTCCTGAAGATTGGTTAAATTGGATGAAAGCCGGACTCGTAACACTCGGTGTTGGCGCTGCCCTCCTGCTTCTTCTCTAATCTTTCACTTGATAAAAGGCTCAAACTTGCCACGCACGGTATAATGTTTTTATGCAACCTCACTCAATGTGCGCTGTCGCGCTCGCTGCTTATATGTGGAATAGAACCAGTCCTGTTTTTGTTAGTAATGCTAGAGCTAAAGTCATCTTCACACGTCATGATGGGGCACCTCGTTCTCTTTATTACGATCTAAATGTTGAATCGCGACAAGATGACACAAAATTTGTTGTAAAAGTTATTCGAAGTGTCGGCGGAATCGCCTGCTCAATCACCGTCTGGAGAAACTCTTCTGAAGAAGGCACCAGGGTGCACATGACTCATGCACAGCAACATATTTCTGGACTAATGGAAACATATAAACTTTATAAAGATAAAATTGACAATGGCAATCATAGAAACAGCATGAAATACAAAACTTTCTCTGGAAAAGTCCTCCAAGATGATAGAAAAAAGCTCGAGCTATATTCTGATGTAAAAATGCCCAGGGGTGGCTTCAGAAAAATCAGATACGATTTAGTATTTGAATCAATTACAGAAAAATAGCCCTAAAATGTACAAATAGTATTGACTTTTTTTACATAGCTATGTAAGATTGGTCTATATGTCCAACCTCAGCCGACACCTAGAAACAACTCTAAAATCTCATTTTCACAAGTTTAAGCAAGCCATTGTGCTCCTTGGAGCCAGACAGACGGGGAAAACTACAATTCTAAAGAGAATTTTTCCTGAAGCTCTTTATCTATTAGTCGACAATGAGCGAACTAAAAACGCACTTGAAACTTATGATATTCACTCCTATCTTCAAATTCTCGGCGAAAAAAAACAAATAATCATTGATGAATTACACTTAATAACGAATCCGGGCAGGGCTGTAAAAATTATTTATGATCAAATCCCTGGAGTTCAGCTAATTGTAACTGGATCCTCGGCTTTGCACATAAAAAATAAATCCTCTGAAAGTATGGCGGGAAGAAAAATTGAGTATAAACTCCATCCCCTAACCTTCTCGGAATACCTTGTTCAAACTGGAGTTGAAAAAAAACTTAATTTTAATGTTCTTGAAAACATTATTAACGACAAAGAAATTGTTTCAAGAATCTTTTCCCCATCTGATCTACTTGGTCACATATTGTCATATGGTTTATACCCAGAATTAGTGGGTATGACTGATCCAAAAAAGTATTTGCTAGAACTTGCAAACAGCGCTATTTTCAAAGACATAGTGGAGCTAAACCTCATTGATAACAGATCAAAAGCAAAGGAACTGCTTAGACTACTCGCATATCAAATCGGAAATTTAATTAATTACTCTGAAATAAGTAGCAAATTATCAATGGATAGAAGAACGGTTGAAAAATACATCGACATTTTTGAGCAAAGTTATATTGTTTTTAGGGTGTATCCATATTCGAATAATACTAGAGATGAGATTGGAAAAACTCCAAAGATTTATTTCCACGACTTAGGACTTAGAAATGCATTGATAAACGACTTCAACGATGACTCAATTCGTCCAGACTTGGGAGCTATGTTCGAAAACTTCATCATCTCTGAACTACAAAAAATAATCTCATACGAGCAACTTGATTTAAAGTTAAATTATTGGAGATTGAAGTCAGGAGCGGAAGTTGATGTCGTCTTGAGTAACTCAAAAAATGATTTGTATGGTGTAGAAATCAAACACAGGTCTGGATCAATCACTACTGCTTTCACAAGCCGTTATCCCAAGGCGAAAACTAGATTAGTAAATAGAGACAATTTTTATTAGACCAAAAATTTAACAAAAGTGAGCCGGGAGGGACTCGAACCCCCGACCAGTAAGGTATAAGCTTACCGCTCTAACCAACTGAGCTACCGGCTCAACTACTGGGGCCATTATATAACCAAGCTGGCTAGAATGGTATGATAATCGAGTGCTAAAGAAATTTATAAAAAAACGTTGGAAGTTATTGTTGATACTAGCAGTTATTCTTGCTATTGGCGGTTATATTCTCTATCAAAGAAATAACAAGGCTAAAGAAGTAATTAACTTCGTCTCACCTATTAGGCAGGACATTTCTGAAACTCTTGAAGTTTCTGGTTCCGTGGCGGCTCTTGAAACGGTTCGCCTAAGATTTTTAGCCGGGGGTAAAGTCGTCTATATCGGAGCCCATGAAGGAGACGCTGTGAAAAAGTGGCAGACAATCGCTACTATAGATCGAGCTTCTTTGCAAAAATCTCTTGAGAAAGATCTTAATCTATATATGCAGGAGCGATGGGATTGGGAAGACACCCAAGACGATATTCGCTATAGAACAATTGAAACACCAGAGAGAAGAAGTATTGATAAAGAACAATGGGATCTGACTAACAAAGTCATTGACGTCGAAATCAGAGACATAGCCATTAAAAACACTAATCTCTCTTCTCCTATCGCTGGCATCCTCACTCACTCGCCAACTTCTGTGGCTGGAGTACAACTCACTGCCTCTGATTATTTTGAGATAGTAAATCCAGAAACGCTGGTTTTTGTCGGTCGCGTTGATGAAGCAGATGTTTCTAAAGTGACTCAAAGTCAGGAAGCAATTATAGTTCTTGACGCTTTTGAAGATAAAGAACTAAATAGCCAAGTCAGCTACGTTGCTTTCTCTAGCAGTGAAACCAGCACTGGAACAACATTTGAAATTCGTCTGCCTCTGGCCTACCTGCTTGATAGCCAACAACTTCGTATTGGCCTGAACGGAGATGCAAAAATAATTCTCAATCAAAAGGCCGATGCCCTAACAATTCCTCTGGTCAGCACTCGCGAGAGGGATGGCAAAGTTTATGTCGATGTCAAAACTGGTGAAAATACTTTCGAGGAACGCGAGATAACTCTCGGTCTCCAAACAGACGAATTAGTCGAGGTACTTTCCGGATTAGATGAATCAGAAGAAATAGTTTTACCGGAGTAATCATGCTCCTAGAGCTTCAGCACGTTTCAAAACACTACAAACTTGGGGGAACCGTCATTAAAGCCATGAATGACGTCTCACTGACAATCGACGAAGGTGAGTTTGTGGCTATCATGGGCCCATCTGGGTCTGGAAAGTCAACTTTTCTACAAGTAGCTAGTATCCTCGCAGTACCAACGTCTGGCACTATTTTACTTAGGGACAGAGATTTAACACAGTACGATGAGGTCGAGCGCGCCAAACTAAGAAATAAATCTATTGGTTTTATATTTCAGCAATTCAACCTCCTGTCTCGAACTTCTGCCCTTGATAATGTTGCCCTACCTCTTCTATATGCCAAGGTTTCACAAAAAAATCGGGTCAAGCGCGCTAAAGCCATGCTTGAGAAAGTTGGTCTTGGTGACAGACTCCAAAATTCTCCTGCGCAACTTTCTGGAGGTCAACAACAGCGCGTGGCTATCGCTCGTGCTCTCGTTAATGACCCAGACTTAATTTTTGCCGATGAACCAACAGGAAATCTAGATTCTAAATCTGGAGACGAAATAAAAAAACTCCTTACAGAACTTCATGATGAAGGTAGAACCATAATTATGGTGACACACGAAGATGATGTAGCTGAAATAGCCGATCGTCTAATTGTTTTCAGAGATGGAGAAGTTGTGAGTGATGTGAAGCAGAAAGCAAAAAAGAAAAAAGTCACAAAAAGGAAACCAAAGTAATGTTATCCGTGGCAACAATTGCTCTCAAAGCTATTTTAACCAACAAGATGAGGTCATTCTTAACCATGCTTGGCGTAATTATTGGCGTCTCTTCCGTTGTCTTACTAACTGCGATCGGCAATGGCCTTTCAGCTTTTGTCACAGACCAATTTGACGCTCTGGGAGCCAATACAGTTTTGATTTTTCCGGGAGATATTTTTGACGAGAACGGTGGCTTCAGTGGCGAGAGCTCTGCCACTAGCGTAATAAATAGCCAGTTAACCCAAACAGAAGTGAGAAATCTTGAAAGACTTAGGGAACATGTCTCAGCCGTAGCGCCATTTAATATTCAGGCCTCAAGAATTTCTTTTCAGGCAGAAACGAAACAAACCACGGTTTTTGGCACAACAGCTAATTATGGAGAAGTCTTTAATACCAAAGCTATCAAGGGCAGATTTTTCTCTGAAAATGAGTATGGGGCTAGTGATCGTGTAGCCGTACTTGGTTTTGAGGTTGCCAATAATTTATTCGGAAGCATCGACCCAATTGGAAAAAGAGTCAAACTTGGAGATCAAACCTTTACTGTCGTCGGTGTAGCCGAGAAAAAAGGTGGTGGTATGGGCGGGCCTTCTTTCGACACATACGTCTATATACCTCTGAAAACTTTCTTTAAAAGTTACGATACAGATACTATCATTCGCATTATCACCAAAACTAAAACAACTGAGAGAGTTCCGGAGCACATCAGAGCCATAGAAAAAGAACTTGAGAAAACCCTAAAAGATGATGAGTTTTCTGTCGTCGATCAGTCTGAAATTCTTGGAACAATCAATCAAATTCTGTCAGTTTTGACCGTTGGTCTTGGTGGCATTGCCAGTATTTCTCTTCTGGTTGGCGGTATTGGCATCATGAATATTATGCTTGTCTCCGTGACAGAAAGAACTAGAGAAATTGGTCTTCGCAAAGCTTTAGGAGCCACGCCAAACTTGATTCTCCTACAGTTTCTCATCGAAGCTGCCATTTTGTCACTGCTTGGGGGAGCCATCGGAATTCTTATCGCTTTTCTCGGTACCCTGGCTATGCAACCATACTTGCCAGCTAAAGTAACTTATGAGGCGGTTTTATTGGCCTTTGGAGTTTCTACCGTGGTTGGATTGGTCTTTGGAGCAGCTCCAGCTAAAAGAGCCGCTGATCTCTCGCCCATCGAAGCCCTGCGTTACGAGTAAGGTATACT
>CAZPFX010000033.1:0-4017 GCA_964586055.1 uncultured Pseudomonadales bacterium
TTTTGGACAACTTAAAATCTGACCCGTTGTCGCTCTAAAGGTTACAAGACCCTAACTAATTTACTTTCACCAACTTCACTCCAGCGCTTTTCAAAACTCTCTCACCATCAAGAACGCTGTAGCCTTTTTGATAAAAAACAGTTTTTATGCCCGCTGCTGCTACAGATTTAGCACATGTAGGGCAAGGAAAGTCAGTGAGATAGAGATCGGTTCCCTCTAGAGAAAGACCCTTTTTAGCGGCTTCCGCGATGAGTTTGGCCTCGGCGTGGATGACTGTATACAGGTCTAGATCTTGGCCCTTATGAGAATGCGCGCGAGGATCGCTTTCTACGTAAGGTTGTTGTTCATCGGGCAGATGGGTGTTGTGGTCAATCAATATTGCCTCGTTATTTTTCACCAGCACAGCTCCAACTTGTCGCCACCAGTCGCTACTTTTATCTCCTTCCTCTGTAGCCAGAGCGATCATTTTTTGGTCAAATTCATCTGAGCTAATTTCCTCATCTGGATTTGGTTCATGAGGAGTTCTCATGGATTTTTTATCCCATCTTAGGAAAATGCTGGATTTCTCAGTAAGGCAGTCTGGCAAGTATTTTTCAGCAAATTCTGTCGTGACTAACTCATCGGGAATTACCAAGATTGCCTTCTCCGAATTGAACTCCTGGATTTTTTCAGAACTTAAAACTTCGACATTAGAAAAGCGCTGCCAGGTTTTAATAGCAGCAACAATTTTGTCTTCCGAAAGAGCGCGAATTTCTTTGTGATGAGGCGTGAATTCTTGGGCTTGCTCGCCAGAGAGGATGTAGAGCTCGCTCACATCGGGAAATGCCGAAAACAACTGCCAGTAGCCTTGATGAAGGACTGGAACGTAGGCAACAAGGACTTTTTTCATTAGTTTTTAAGTTCTTCCAAAACTTCTTCGATAGCACTAACGAGTTTTGTAGAAATAGTCTTAGAGATTTTTTTGGCGGCGCCGACCTGAACTAACCTGAGCTTGGCGCTGGTAGAAGTTGTGGCCATGGGCTCTAGTACAACGACTTTGCCACAGAATTTTTCGAGAGCTTTAACATCCCCATCAGTGTAGGTTTTATGGGTGGCGACCAAGACATCTGGCTTTACTAATTTGATCAATCTCCAGCGTTCATCCGAGTTTGGTTTCACGACTACATGATCTACCGATCCCAGATACAAAAGCATCTCGATACGTTCTTTCTCGGGGACAATGGGCCGATCCGGACCCTTGCGATCGCGAACTTTCTCATCACTGTCGACGCCAACAATAAGAACATCGCCGTATTTTTTGGCTTCTGCCAGATAACGACCGTGGCCGATATGGAGCATATCAAAAGTACCGCTCGTTAAGACAATTTTTTTGCCTTGTTTTCGATACTCTTTAGCGAGTTTCCCAATAGCTGAGTAGGTGAGGGTAAGTTGCTCTTTAGTCACAGAATGTATAGTGACATAAGAGATGAAAAATGACTAGAGAACCTTTTGGGGTTTGTTACATTCCGTGCTCGGCTTTGAAGGCATCGAACTTGGCTTGATTCTCTGCGCGTCTTGCTTCGAAATCTGCGTTTGTCTTTGCGACATTGGCTTCGTATTTTGCATTCATTTCAGCCACTCTTGCGTCATATTCGGCTTTGGATTTTGCAGCAGCTTCTTTATAGCTGTCTGAAGGAAATGGCTGCGTTGGAGGAAGAGAATAACCAGTATTTTGCTGTGGCTGACTTGGTGTATTTTGAGCTGGTGCTTTATTGACTGATTTTTTGCGGGCTATCTGAGCTGCTTTCTTCGCTTCAGCAGCTAGTTCGGCACTTTTGCTAGCTTCTATCTCTGCGCGTTCATCAGCCAACTGCTTCTTTCTTAGCACCAAGTTTCGTTCTCGTGCATGGTAGGCATCTTCTTCTCGAAGTTTGTTTTCAGTGGCTAGCTGCGCTCTTGCTTGTATTGGTTCAACGATGTGTTTTTGAAATTCGCCTGTTTTGGCACCTACGGTAAGAGTAGAACCAACTAAAAGTGAAAATCCAAGAATCATGCCAGTGATTACTCGACTAGCTTTTCTTAGAGATAAATCAGCGCTGTGAAAAGGGGACTGCATTTTTACTTTTTATTAGTTGAATCCGCCTGAAAAAGTGGTTCGCTATTAAAGGCAAAAAGACCAGCGACCAACAAATTTGGGAAAGTCTGGATCATGTTATTGAATCGCTCAACAGTGCTGTTGTACTCTTCACGATACTTGGCGACCATGTTTTCGGTCGTAAGAAGATCTCGATGAAGTTCTTGAAAATTCTTGTCAGCTTTTAGTTCTGGATAGGCCTCTGTCACCATCATCAATGAGCGCAGAGTATCGGTGAGCATATTATCAGCCTTGGCCTTTTCACCAGCGGTTTTCGAGTTATCGAGAGCGGCGCGGGCTTTAGCCACACCTGTGAAAGTTTCTTTTTCGTGTTTGGCATATTCTTTGACCAGCTCAACAAGACTCTGGATAATAGAGGAGCGACGATGAAGTTGGATATCTACATCAGAAAAATCTGTCTTAACGCGATTGCGCAAACGAATCAGGGTGTTATAGGTAGCGAGCAAGTAGAGGAGGATGACACCAATAGTTGCAGAGATAATACTCAAGATTTGATAGATTGTCATATGCGGATTATTGTACCATATTTACAAATATAAATACACTATAAGACGTTCTACTTCAATTAGAATGTGCTACTATTACTACATGACAGAACCCGACTCCCTCCCAGGTACAGAAAAAAACATGTACGAAGTCAGTTGGCTTGAAGTTTTTGGCCGTAATTTAGTGGCTGGAATGGGGAGAGCGCTAGGAGGCTTGATTCTATACGTGGTAGTTATCTTGTTTTTGGGAAATTTGTTTATACAAAATATTTGGCCAGTTATAGAGCCAGTAGTAAATTCCTTTCAGCAATCATCGCAAATGCTGCAACAACTTCAAGGTTTGCCAGGGCTTAATCAGCAGCAGCCGAGTGGGCTGTGGAGGTAAATTGAAAATTTATTAATCTATGCACACCTTCCTCATTGCCGCTCTAACTGCCGATGGCTTTATCGCCAAAGACAAAAACCAGAACTCCACTCGCTGGACGAGTAAGGAGGACTCGGCTTTTTTCTCTGAAAAGACCAAAGAAGCGGGGGTAGTGGTGATGGGTCGAACGACTTATGAGACGATTGGGAGGCCACTACCAGGCAGATTAACTATTGTTTATACCTCGCGACCGCTAGAAGGCTGTTCACCAGACACTTTGAGAACAACAGCACTTCCTCCAGCTGAATTATTAGCTTCATTAGAGGCCGAAGGATACACGAATGTAGCCATTTGTGGTGGAGCTAGTTTGTATACACAATGGATGCAATTAAGACTAATTAACTCTTTATACCTTACTATTGAGCCAGTGCTATTTGGCACCGGAATTCGACTTTTCACCGAAGAAATTACGACAAAGATTAGACTGAAAGAGTGTCATTTGCTTTCAGATCAAACCACAGTTTTGGAGTACGAGGTGCAGCAATGAAACCTCTAAAAGTTGGCATCAAGCGTTTTGACACGACTTTACCGCTGCCGGAGTATAAAACGAGCGGGGCTGCAGCCATGGATTTGGCCGCGCGCATTGAAGTGACCATAGAACCACGCGCCGTTGGCTACGTGCCGCTGAATATTGCTCTAGAGCTACCGGAAGGGCATTGGGCGCTCCTGGCTGCTCGCAGCAGTCTTCATAAGCATGGTTTGCTTCTGGCAAATGGCATAGGTGTTGGCGACTACGATTTTCGTGGTGAAAATGATGAGTACAAGGCAGCACTTCTTAATTTCACTGATAAGCCAGTTACCGTAGAACGGGGGATGAGAGTTGTTCAGCTAATGGTTCTGCCCGTTGATAGAGTTGAACTAGTCGAGAAAACAGCACTAAATAGCCCCAGTCGTGGTGGATATGGAAGTACTGGAAAGTAGTTTTTGCTTGTTCCAAGCGCAAGATCACAGCACATATAGTTTTTCAAGAGTTG
>CAZPFX010000034.1:0-3515 GCA_964586055.1 uncultured Pseudomonadales bacterium
TCAGAAAAGGCATGTACATTCTTTTTAAGAATGCGCCTTATTTGGTGACTAAGACTGATTTTTTAAGTCCTGGCAAGGGCTCTGCCTTAATGAGAGTTAAACTTAAAAGCGTTATTTCGTCAGGCACAACTGATTTTTCTTTTAAATCAAATGAGTCCGTTGAAGAAGTCGAGGTTTCTAGTTTGCAAATGCAGTATTTATACCTTGATGGTGACGAGCTTGTTTTCATGAACTCGGATACTTTTGAGCAATTATCAGTTCCCATTGATCTCGTCGGCGAGCAACACAAGCTCCTAATCGAAGAGCAACAAATTTATGTACTTATGTATGATGAGAAGCCCATTGGCGTGCGACTGCCAGATAAGATGAAACTGAAAGTTGCTCTCGCTGAAGATGCAGATGGCGGGAATACAGTTGGACAAGCTAGAAAAACAGTTGAGCTTGAGACTGGTTTAAAAATTCTCGCTCCCCTGTTTGTAAAAACAGGTGACACCTTAATTATCGACGTAGCTACAATGAGCTACCTGTCGCGTGGCTAAGTTGTCTCGATTCTTTCTATTTCTAACAAGCGATTGTATTTCGAAACTCTCTCGCCTCTAGTTGGGCCAACTTTTACGAAATCAGCTCCCACGGCGGCTGCCAGATCAATCATGGCTGTGTCGTTTGTCTCTCCTCCACCTCGATGAGATGGCACCACGAGCATATTGTGTTGTTTAGCAAGTAAGCAGGTCTCGACAGTCTCGGTGACAGAGCCAATCTGGTTTAGTTTAATTAAAATTCCCGTAATTGCCTTTTCATCTATAGCCCGCTGAAGTATTTTAATGTTGGTAACAGTCAGATCATCTCCAATTAGTGGAATTGAAAACTCATCACAGAGCTCTCTCATTTTTGGCCAAGAGCTCCAGTCATCTTCGTCTAAAGTATCTTCAACTGTGACCAAGGGATATTTTTCGAACCAAGGTCTGTAGTATTCGATCATTTCTTCTGAGCCTAGAAGCTTGCTCTCGATTGAAAGATTATATTTTCCATCTTGATAATACTCGCTCGCTGCTGGATCAATTGAAATACCAATCTCAGTTTTGGGAGCATAACCGGAGCGACTTATGGCCTCTGCAAGTACTTCTAGCGGAAGTTCATTGCTTGCAATGCCTTCTGGCGCGAATGCACCTTCATGACCGACGTTAGTAGAAAAACCTTTTTCTTTTAGAACCGCCTCGGTGAGGTGATAGGTTTCTAAAACCATGCGAATATTTTCAACCAAACTGCTCTGGCGAGTGGCTGTCAGGCAGAACTCTTGTATGTTGGTTGAGTTCTCGGCGTGTTTGCCGCCTTCTATAATCACCATCATTGGTTGAGGAAGTTTTAATGGAGAGCTGATCGAAAAAGAGGTTCGTAAATATTGATAAAGCTCTTGATTCTGTGATTTGGCCGCGGCTCTGGCGAAGGCCAGTGATAATGCGAGAATACTATTTCCGCCAAGTTTAGTTTTTTGAGGGGTGCCATCAAGGGCAATCAGAAACCTATCGAATTCTTTTTGATCGGAAAATTCTTTATTGAGAACCTGCGGTGAGATTTCTTCCGAAATAATTCTTACAGCTTTAAGCATGCCGTTTCCGTTGTATCTTGACTCATCACCATCTAAAAGAACGCTCGCTTCGTAAGATCCCGCCGACGCTCCGTATGGAACAGATGCTTTGCCAACGCTATCGTCTTCGAGCTGAACAATGGCTTCAATAGATGGATATCCACCAGAGGCTAGGATTTCGTGGGCTTGAACTTGGGTTATTTTCATGGGACTAGCGTAGCACGAAGCGTAATGCAATCAAAGATCTGGAGAATTAATTACTTTAAATACTTCGAAAGTGTCAGAGTCGAATGTATTCTCCATGCAAGAATAATATAATCCGCCTAATTCGAACTCTTCTTCTGAGTAGACTACCTCTCCAACTTTAATTTCGTAAAGAAAATCACAGGCTTCGTCGTCTTTCATAAGACCTGAATAAAACTTTCTAATTTTTTGACGTTTCTCTGTTGCGTCAGGGGTTTGAATTAGATGGCCAAAATAAACAGTTTTTCCAGTCATCGCCGGAAGATAGTTTCCCATCGTATAAAGCGACAATAAACCTTCTCCAGTAGATGTCTTTAGATACTCAAAGCCTCGCCAAGTGTCGGCGGATAAATAGAACCATTTATTAGCATTTTGCGTTTCACTGACTCGACGATAAAAAATATATCCTTGGGTGAGGAAAAATAATGGAATAAAAGAAAGTAAGACTAGTTTTTTAATGTAGTCTGCCTTGATGGCAAATAACAAAGTGACAAACAATGTGACAAGAGGAAAGAACAAGCCTCTTAAAAAGAAGCGCGAGAAGCCAAACGGTGTGTACGCGAGGGCTACTGAAGCAATAGTCCAGATGAAAAGGAATACGACGAGTTGCTTATTGTATGAGTTCTTCTTAAGTCTTAGCAAAAGCGGAATTGTCACAACAAAAAGGAAGTAGCCAAAAATTAGTGACCAAAAGCCAATGTTCTTTAGACTCTCGCTGGCAGCACTAGCAAAGTCGGTCGTCTGTAAATGCTGGTAATAAAACAATGTTATTAATGAGGGTACAACAAGATTAACAATGACATTGATAACTACACCCCAGTCGTGATCATGATATTTGTTCCAGAGACCAAATATTAAGCCAACGCAGGCGAAGCTCAGTAAATAATAAGGATAAAAGAACACTAATGCAGTTAGTAAAATAACTGGAATAATGAAGCGATAAATGCTTTTAGAATCCTTTGTGGCGAAAAGAGCGACCATGCTTCCTAGATAAAGAACAGTTCCCACCGCCTCGTGACTTCGCTGAAGACTGCTCACAAAAGTAATACTTGTGACCGAGATATCGGCAGATCTATGAAATGCTTGAACAAGCCACCCTATGCCTCCTCCAAAAATTGAGAGAGGGAGCACCATTAGGCTTTTGCCTTGGTCGCGGGTCAGAAAATAGGCAAAAAAATATAGTGAAAATGAGAGTAGAACTGCTCCCAGCCCGGCTAGCGTATGAAAAAGGACAAAAGGGTTAGCCTGAGGGAATATTTTACCTGTAACTGTATATATTGGGTAAATTAGTGAATCGTTTCGATGCTCGGTAGTATACTGGTTTTGAATAAGAATATTTCCTGCCTGTCCAGACCGGATAGTAGCGACGTAAACATTGATGTCCCAAGGATCGAACCAAGTAGCTTGACCTGAAAAAAACATACCCTGTGGAGTTTTCTCATAGGCATTAAGATTAGGAAATTGTTGTATGAAAATTGCAAGTAAAGCAACAAATCCGATAGCAAGATATCGAGCAGTTATGCTATTCTGAAACCAACTTTGTAAATACACATTAAAACTTTACAGCAATCAGCTGATGAGCGAAACCAGAAAAATAACTGCACCACAAACTAATGAATTATTAGCTCTCCATATTATTGGAGCTTCTTCTGAGACTTCAAGTAAGTTTTTTTCTCCAGCCGACGAT
>CAZPFX010000035.1:0-3136 GCA_964586055.1 uncultured Pseudomonadales bacterium
AACTTGGTTCTTGCAACATGTCTGCTAACTCACCAAACATTGAAGAACTCTCACTGGCTCCAATTTTCTGGGCAAAAGTCGGTGAACTAGCACTAATCAAGACATCGTATTTCTTAAATAATTCTTCAAAATCTAGAGCAAACTTAGCTCTGACCTTCTGGGCAGTCAGATAGTATTTGTCAGCGTAACCCTTTCGCAGAGCATGAGTGCCAAGCATAATTCTTCTCTTCGCTTCATCACCGAAGTGAGAGCGATCGTTGCCATATCTAATTCCTGTATATCTCGCCAGGTTGCTACTTACCTCAGCTCTCTGGGCAATTGTATAAACGCTAATGGCGTAGTGCGGGTCGAGTGCCTGGGCATATTCGACTTCCGCTCCAAGATCTTCTAGTATCTTTGATGCTGCATCAATGTAAGGACGAACTTCTTCTAATCCTTCTAAATCTTGATAGAGAACGCCGACTTTCATGCCAGATATTTTTTTATTGAGACTGTTTGAAAAAACCGGGTGTTCCGCAGGATTACTGGTGGCATCGAATGGATCATGTCCAGCCATGATATCTAGTAAAGTAGCTGCATCCTCAACTGTTTTGGCGATTGGTCCTGGTGAGTCAGTTGAAGAAGCCATAGCAGCAATACCATAACGACTGACTCTGCCATAAGTTGGTTTAAGACCGACCACTCCACACCAAGCAGACGGTTGGCGAATAGACCCTGCCGTCTCGGTTCCAATTGCGATTATGCAAGTATCTGAAGCAACGGCTGCGGCACTACCACCGGAAGAGCCCCCTGGAAGATGGTCTGGATTTCTAGGGTTTAAAGTTCTGCCAAAATCTGAAGTTTCAGTTGAAGATCCATGTGCCCAAGCATCAAGATTAGTCTTACCCAAAATTACACCTCCAGCTTCCTTAACTTTCCGAATTATGCTGGCTTCGTATGGCGGTCTATATCCTTCCAAGACCTTAGAAGAAGCAGTAGTTGGGAAATCAAGCGTACAAACATTATCTTTGACGGCTATTGGCAGTGAATGCAAAGAGCCCTCGCTGGCTGTAACTGGAGCATCAAGATGTGAAAGGAAGATATTCAGCTTGCCATTAACTTCTTTAATCTTGTCAATGCAGGCTTGCTGAATTTCTGCAGCCGTCACCTCTTTTTCAGCGACAAGCTTTTGTGCTTTTTTGAGAGTAAGTTTATTTAGATCAGTCATTGTGGAGAATTCTTGGTACAACAAAATAGCCACCGTTAGTTTTTTTAGCCTGACTCAGAGCTTCTTCTTGAGAAAACATTCTTTCGTTATCGACAACATCTTCTCGCATAATGTTCTCTAGACCAGTGGTGTGATGAGCTGGCTCAATACCAGTCGTATCAATTTCCGATAAGTTATCAATCACTTGCAGAGTCTCATCAAAAGCTTTGGTGATTGAACTTAATTCTTTATCACTCAAAGGAATGTTTGCTAAATGTGCAATCTCGTCAACTAATTTTTTTGAAATTGTGGCGCTCATACTAACTTTCCCAAAGCAGCAATTCTCTGCTCCACGGGGGGATGAGTTTGGAAAAGACCGGCAAACATGCCAACAGCTCCATGAATGTTCTTGAGTGGGTTGGAAATATATAAATGCGCCGTAGCTTTGTTTGCCACCTCTAGAGGTTCTTTGTCTTGAGAAATTTTGCCCAAAGCTTTAATTAAACCCTGGGGATTTTTTGTCATACCCACGCCAGAAGCATCAGCCAAAAACTCTCTTTTTCTTGATACAGCCAGCTGGATGAGCTGAGCTATCAAGGGCGAAAGTAGGGCTAGGATGATTCCAACTGCAAATAAAATTACCTTAATTTGTCCACTTTCTCGATTATCATTTGAATCTTTATTTCCCCAGAAAGTCATTCTCAGGGCCCAGTCAGATAACAATGCAATCATCCCCACTAGAACCGTGACAACAGACATGAGCCTTATGTCATAATTTCTCACATGAGAAAGCTCGTGAGCCACAACTGCCTCAACTTCTGAGCGCTCAAGTCTTTGTAACAACCCAGTAGTAACGCAAACTACCGCATGCTTTGGATCTCTACCGGTGGCAAAAGCGTTCATGGCCGTGTCATCAATAACATATAATTTTGGCATCGGCATCCGCTGTGATTGGGCAAGATTTTCAGTCACGGTATAGAAATCAAAGAACTCTTCTCGTTTCGCCAATCGGGCTTTTGAAATACTTAAAATCACTTTATCTGACCACCAATAAGAGGCAAAAGACATGACACCAGAAACAATTAGAGCAATTCCGACCATATCCAGTCCGTAACCAAACCCGTAGGCAATAGCGTATGCAGATAGCCCCACAAAAAGTGTGAAAGCTGTGATTACAACCCACGACTTAATTTTATTGGTCTGTGCTAACTGATAGTGAGTCATGACAAATCTCTGAGACTAAAGGTCAACGTTGACATCCTTCATCTCATCTGAGCTTGTTTGAAGATGCCCGCCTGAATGAGGCGTCTCTAGACCCTTTTGCTCCTCGAACTTAAACATACGAGCAATAACATTCGAAGGAAAAGTAACTAGCTTCTCATTAAATTGTTGTGATAAATCAATAACAGTTCTTCGAGCATACATTAGTTTATCAGCTGTATCGCTCAGTTCTTGCATGAAACGCATCACAGTCTGATCAGATTTAATTTCTGGATTATCTTCGACAGCGACAGCAATTTTTGGCATCATTGTCTGAATCTGATCGATGGCTTTCTCGATATCAACCATATTGCCAGACTGCGTTGCTTTTGTTGCGGAAGTGCGAGCCTCAGTGAGCATACCAAAAATCTCTTTTTCCTGCCTCATATATCCCTTGACTGAAGCCTGGAGACTTGGAATAAGCGACGCCTGTCTCTTGAGCTGATTACCAATCTCTTGGATACTGGCTTTAATTTGAGTTTTTAGTTTTTGAAAAGTGTTGTATAAACCGAGGACGTACATACCGACAATCACCGCAACACCAATCAAGATAAGTGGAAATGAGATCATAAAAATTTCTCCTTGTATTAAGTAGTATACCTTAGCCTAACTTCCTGTCTAGATCTTGGCAAACGCAGGCCTATTCCGTATAATCATCACACTCGTGGACCCGTGGTGTAGTGGTTAACA